>JAKLHB010000099.1 GCA_022710345.1 Planctomycetota bacterium | reverse complement strand
TTCAGCATGAGTCAATCATGGCACTCAAACATACAAGAGCCCATTCTTGTATTCAACTCAATCGAGAACCGCTGTAATAAGATTTTAGCCCTGAAAGGGCGGGACATGATTCAGTTAGTCCCATAGATAACGTTCGTCATAATCAATCCCATATTTTCTGAGAAAGTCAATAAATTCCTCACGAAAGCTACGGCTCTGAACAAACCATGCACAAGCTTGTGCTTTATTCATTCCTGAACAGAGAGGCGTTCTTCGGCTTAGACGAATGGCACAAGCTTGTGCTTTATTCATTCCTGAACAGAGAGACAACCTGAAAGGCTTGTGCTTTATTCATTCTCGTCTTCTGGCAAAGGCTCTAAGTCATCATCATTGCCATTTTCTTCATCAGCCATTTCGTCACTGTATAAAAGATCTTTGGCTGGTGGTAGAGTAGATTCGGCAATTTTCAAAGGTTTGGGCAAAGTATCGGCGAGTTGGTCTCCATTTTCTTGAGCAAGCAATGCTTTGGCTAATTTAGTGACTGAAACTACATTATCGCCTTCTTTGAGCTTGATCACACGTACGCCTTGCGTGGCTCGTGAAGAGATGCGAAGTGCAGCGCTGGTGCGTATCACCTTGCCTTGAGAGGTAATGGCCATGATTTCGTCGTCTTCTTGCACAGATAGAATGGCAATCACTTTGCCTGTTTTGTCGGAGAGCTTAAAATTGAGTACGCCAGATGCGCCTCGTCGTGTTGTGCGATATTGTTCATAAGGAGAACGTTTGCCCACGCCTTTTTCGCAGAGGGTCAGAAGCATTTCTTGTGAATTGACAACTGCCATGCCAATGACCTGATCATTTTCGGCTAGACGAACCCCTTGCACGCCATGCGCAGTCCGTCCCATGGACCGAACCTCTTTTTCTGAAAATCGGGCTGCTTTGCCCAATGCAGTGGCAACAATGACCTCGTCATCTCCTTTAGTCAATCGCGTTGCAATAAGCCTGTCTCCATCATCTAATTCAATTGCCCGAATTCCTAGCCGATTGGGCCTTGCAAAATCTTTGAGCGGAGTTTTTTTCACCACAGCTTTGGCTGTCACCATCATTAAAAAGCGGTCATCGAATGCTTTGACTGGGATAAAAGAAGTGATGATTTCGTCTTTTCCCAAATTCAGTAGATTGATCACAGCTCTGCCTTTGGCATTGCGATCCGAGGTTGGAATATCATAGACTTTAAGCCAGTAGCATTTTCCATGATCTGTGAAAAATAAGATATGATCTTTGGCTGAAGCGGAAAACAGATGTTCGACAAAGTCTCCTTCTCGGATATCCGCACCAATGACACCGCTACCACCTCGATTTTGCTTACGATATAGATCAAGCTGAGTGCGTTTAATATATCCAGTGTGTGTCATCAGTACCAAACCATGTTCATCTGCGATCATGTCTTCTATTGCAATGTCTTGGGCTTGTTCCCCAATTTGTGTCAATCGTGGAGTGCTATATCGTTCTTTAAGTTCTAAAGTTTCTTTCCGTATGATGGCTTGGATTTCTTTTTCATCGCTCAGTATTTTCCGGAATTCAGCAATCTTTTGCATCAATTCTGATTGTTCTTGGTTGAGCTTTCCATATTCCAGGCTAGTGAGGGTGCTTAACCGCATTTGCAAGATTGCGTCGCTTTGTAATTGGCTCAAGCTATATTGAGTCATGAGTGATTCACGGGCTGTTTTGACATCTGGAGATTGCCGGATTAAGCGAATGATGGCATCAATATGCTGAATGGCGAGCATTAAACCATCCACAATATGAACTCGGGCCAACGCTTTGTCCAAGAGATACTGTGTCCGCCGTCGAATGATTTGCTCGCGATGTTGAATAAAATACTCGACCAGTTGTTTGATATTGAGCAGTTGTGGCTTGCCATCTACCAAGGCAATCATATTGATCGAGAATGAACTTTGCAGTGATGTGAATTTATACAATTGATTCAAGACAACTTCAGCATCCTCGCCTCGCTTGATCTCGACAACAATGCGTACTGCATGTTCGCGGTCGCTTTCGTCTCGAATATCATTCACGCCCTTCATCTTGTCTTCTTTGACCAATTCTGCGATATTCTCTAAGATTCGGGCTTTATTGACTTGGTAGGGAATTTCTGTGAAAATGAGGTACGTTTTATTGCGGATTTCTTCGATTTGTGCTTTAGCGCGGAGTGTGATGGTGCTACGGCCTGTGCAATAAGCACGCTCTAAATTTGTACGTCCGCATATAATCGCACCCGTAGGAAAATCTGGCCCTTGGATGATTTGGCATAATTCCAATAGTGTTGTATTGGGATGGTCAAGGAGATGGATGATCCCATCGCATACTTCGCCTAAATTATGGGGCGGGATTGAGGTTGCCATGCCAACGGCAATTCCTTGTGATCCATTCACCAGTAAGTTGGGAAATTTAGCAGGCAAGACAACAGGCTCTTGCCGTGTTTCATCATAGTTTGGAACAAATTCTACGGTATCTTTTTCTATGTCTTCTAGTAATTCTATGGTGACAGAAGTCATGCGCGCTTCTGTATAGCGCATAGCCGCAGGTGGGTCGCCATCCAATGAGCCAAAGTTTCCTTGCCCATCAATCAATGGATAGCGCATGTTAAAAGGCTGAGCCATGCGTACCAAGGTGGGATAAATTACACCTTCGCCATGTGGATGGTAATTACCCGAAGTATCGCCTGCGATTTTAGCGCATTTGCGATGCTTTGTTCTTGGGCCAAGCCCAAGATCGTTCATGGCCACTAAAATTCGCCGTTGAGAAGGCTTCAATCCATCTCGCACATCAGGAAGTGCTCTGGATACAATCACGCTCATTGCGTAGGTAAGATACGAATGCTTTAATTCTTCTTCAATTGGAACGTATAAACCTTGTTCTTTGATTTCTGGCATAACTTCTCGCGTGATAGATCAATATCACGCATGCTCCTTTAATCAGAGATCAGACCACTGGGTTTATCTGCAATAGATGCTGACCATGGTTCTGGGGAATCTGCAATAGATGCTGACCATGGTTCTGGGGAATCTGCAATAGATGCTGACCATGGTTCTGGGGAATCTGCAATAGATGCTTATTCTGATTTAACGGACTTTTGGAAGCCACTATTTTGTGCCAATTCAGTTGTTCTTCCAAAAACGTTATAATCCATCCATGCTTATTTTGGAAGTTTTAAAAATTCAACTGCTTTTTGAAGCTGTAAATCTGTGCTCTTCGGTACTTTGGATGCATTTTGATAAAATTCTTGCATCAAGGTTTGTTCCTCATCAACAGAAATGATGACGGCTATATCAGGAACTACGCCGCCTTCCTGTTCTTTGGTTTTCTGGAGACTTCGGCCTGCAGGAGTGTAATATCGAGCTGTGGTCATTTTGATCGCGGTTTTTTCATCGCGAAGGCCTAGCACTGTTTGCACCAATGCTTTACCATAAGTCCTTTCGCCGATTACAGTGGCTCGATGATGATCCTGCAATGATCCTGATACAATTTCAGAAGCACTCGCACTCCGTTTATTCACGAGCACCACCAATGGCAAACTTTCATACCCAGATTGAGGTGTTGCGCGAAAGACTTGATAGCTATCCGGCGATCTACCTTTGGTATACACAATTACTCCATCTTGAACAAACAAATCCACCACAGCAACAGCCGCATCCACAAGCCCGCCTGGATTGAAGCGCAAGTCTAAGATCAAGGATTTCATTCCTTGTTGCACTAGATTTTCTATGGCTTGTGCTAATTCTTTGCCAGTCTGTTTGTTAAACTTTGTCAGCCTGAGATATCCAATGCCTGCTTGCGGATCAATTAAAGTTGCGGCTTTCACGCTATGAATTTGAATGACATCGCGCAGCATACTAATATCCTTGGGAATTTTGCTGTTCTCATGCAGCACAGTTAGCGTAATGCTGCTGCCAGGATTACCACGCAATTTCAGCACAGCTTCATTCAACCCCATGATTTCTGTGCTGATATGATCAATCTTTAAAATTTGATCGCCAGGCAAAATGCCAGCTTTTGCTGCAGGTGAATCTTCCAATGGCGCAATCACAGATAGAACACCATTTTCGAGAGTTACGACAATACCAACTCCAATAAATTCACCTTCTGTGTTCTCATACAACTGACGCAGCATATCTTCGTCTAAATATTCTGAATAATCATCTAAAACTGACATCATGCCTTGCAAAGCTCCTTTTACAAGCTTTTCAGAGGGCACTGTGTCTACGTAGGAAGCTAAAATCTTTTCTCTCACCTCTGCAATGATTTCTGCTTCTCGATACGCATCTCGATTGGATGCTGAAATCCAATCCACAACCACCATTGTGCAAAGAAGCAACCATGGAAGAATGGATAGATACAATAATTTTTTCGACATCAACCTTCTCCTGATTGACTTTTGGTGAATTCTATGAATCTTTATCTTACCACAAAACAAGCGATTTTGCAACCAAAAAAAACAGGAGCAAGGCACAAATTTTATAAGGTAAAATTTGTGTAAATTAAGAAATTATAAATAAATTAGTCTATTAAATAAATTAAGATAAAATTCGACAAAATATTACCCATTGCAACAAACGCTGTTGCTTAGTTTCTAACCTACAAAGCAACAGCGCAAAGAATGTAACTTGTCTTTGGAGGTCTTCTTAGGTGCTGCTGAATTGGCAGTAGCTTTTGTAACCATGCCTACTAAAACAGCATGCGTCGCAATAAAGCGACGCATGCTGTTTCTCAATAGATTTATTCAATAATAGCAAGGACTTGACGCATTTCAACAGTTTCGCCTTCTTTCACATTGATTTGGCGGATCGTGCCTGCTTTGGCTGCATGGAGTTCGTTTTGCATTTTCATGGCTTCGAGTATCATGATGATATCATCTTTTTGCACAGTATCTCCGACTTTTTTGTGAATTTTGACAATCAAGCCAGGCATGATGGCTGTGAGAGCACCTGCATCTTGAGCGGCTTGTTTGGTGGCTGCTTTTCTTTTTTTGATGTCCTTGGTTTCTTCTAATCCAGCAGAGCTAAAACTATAGGTGATGCCATCAACCGTGGCTGTGCTGCCTGCCAGTGTTACTGCATGAGGATTACCGCCGATTTGAACTGAAGAACCTTCGTATTTATATGGAAACTCTTGTCCATTCACAATGAGCACATCGCCTTTTTGTTCAATTTCATAAGCGACTTGATCCAATGTTATTTGAAATTTGCCAATCATTTCCAGGTTCCTCCTTGTAGGTTACGCCTACCAAAAGCTTTCCAGCCAGATGTCTGTTTCCCTGCTACAGGTGCAGCAGCTTTCATGGCATCTTTGGCTTGCTTTTGTTGCAGCAGGACTGCGGCGATTGCGGCTGCAACTTCTTCTTTGCCGCCTAATCCTTTATTTCTGCGTTCTAAGAATGGCTTTGCAACTTGAGGAAATAGTGCATAAGAAAGAATGTCTTCGTCAGATTTAGCTAAAGCACCGATTTCTTGTTTGGCTTTTTCCCATCCTGGAGCAAGCAAATCTGCTGGTCTGCAGGTAATGGGCTGCTCAGATCCAATGATCTTCTTTTGTATTTCAGGGTCAATGGGAGCAGGCGATTTTCCATAATATCCGCGCACGTATTGCCTGGTCTCTTCAGATACCATTTTGTAGCGCTCACCAACAATGACATTCATCGTGGCTTGCACGCCTACAATTTGGCTGGATGGAGTGACCAATGGAGGATAGCCTAAATCTCTGCGAACGCGAGGGATTTCATCCAAAACATCGTAGTACTTATCCATCGCATTTTGTTGCCTCAATTGACTGATCAAATTCGACAACATACCGCCAGGGACTTGGAATTGGAGCACATTCACATCCACTGCACTGATTCCAGCTTCAAAACTCGTATATTTTTTACGTATATTGCCCATTTGCCTGGAAATATCGGCTAGAGCACTTAAATCTAAGCCTGTGTCACGATCTGTGCCTTGCAAAATTGCAACAATGGTTTCTGTAGGCGGTTGAGAAGTAGAAAGTGCCATAGATGAAATCGCTGTGTCCACTACATCCACACCTGCTTCGATGGCTTTGAGCAAAGATGCAGTGCCCATACCACTTGTGTAATGAGTATGCAATTGTACATGAAGGCCAACTTGTTTTTTCAAAGCAGAAACTAGTTCATACGCAGCATAAGGCGTGATCAATCCAGCCATATCTTTGATGCACAGAGAATCAGCGCCAAGTTCGGCTAATTTGCATCCAAGCTTTACAAAGTCTGCGATAGTGTGCACAGGACTAATGGTATAGCTAATGGCTGCCTGGACATGCGCGCCTTCTCGCTTTGCAATTCGCATGGAAAATTCCATATTGCGAATGTCGTTGAGTGCATCAAACACGCGGAATACATCAATTCCATTGCGGCGAGCTGCTATGATGAATTTTTCTGCAATATCGTCTGGATAATGCTTATAACCGACCAAATTTTGGCCACGCAATAGCATTTGCATTCGTGTATTAGGCATGGCTTTGCGCAATTTGCGTAATCGTTCCCAGGGATCTTCGCCTAAAAAGCGCATGGCAGTATCAAATGTGGCACCGCCCCAAACTTCGCATGACCAATAGCCAATTTTATCCAATTGCGATGCAATGGATAGCATATCCTCTGTACGCATCCGCGTTGCGAGCAACGATTGATGCGCATCGCGTAAAATGGTATCGCATATTTTGACAGGATTTTTATCCATAGAATAATCCTTCTGAATTCTGGCTCCTAGGCCATTGGCTAGGAGCCAATAAAGAGTGCAATTTGGGGGATACTGGAATTATGGCTCTTCTTCCACAGAGCCAGCAAACATGCCTTGTGGCTTAACCATGAGGACAAGTGCCCCTTTTTCTGAGCCTGAGCTATGGCTTGTATAAGCTGGGACTGTCAAACATTCATTTTTCTTCAAGATGACATCCGGTTGATTATGAAATCTCAACCGCACTTCGCCTTCTAGTACCAGGTAAAGTTCGTCTTTTGTATGTTCATGAAAAGGAAAATCGCCATGGAAATTCATCACATAAACAGAGTGATCATTCACTTTGCTGAGTTCCAAATGCGAAAACCTTGTTTTTAACATAGGTAGCAATTCATCAATGCTAGTTTTTCCGTACATAGCCACTCACTTTCGATAAAAACTGGAAAAGAATTAAATCACAAGCTCCAACATTCACAATCCTCACAGAGGTTTACCTTCCAGGGGCGCAAAGTAACGTATTTATAAAGGGATGTTTCCATGTTTTTTGGGAGGATTGCTAGAGCGCTTGTTTTGAAGCATGCTCAAGGCTTGGATTAAGCGAGGTCTGGTTTCGCTAGGCTCAATCACATCGTCAATATAACCACGAGAAGCTGCTACATAAGGATTCGAGAATTTATCTCGATAGCTTTGGATGAGTTCTTGCCGTTTTGCAGCATGGTCAGCAGCTTGCTCAATTTCCTTGCGGTATATGATATTCACCGCGCCATCTGGTCCCATGACCGCAATTTCTGCACTTGGCCATGCTAGGTTAAAATCGCCTCGAATATGCTTGCTGCTCATCACAATATACGCACCGCCATAAGATTTGCGGGTGATCACTGTGAGTTTAGGCACTGTGGCCTCGCAATATGCATACAAGAGTTTTGCACCATGGACAATAATCCCTCCATGCTCTTGCTCAATGCCTGGTAAGAATCCAGGGACATCTTCAAAAGTAATGATGGGAATATTAAATGCATCACAGAATCGCACAAATCGGGCACCTTTGATCGAACATTTAATATCCAAAACGCCAGCCAAAACCAAAGGTTGGTTGGCGACAATCCCAACACTATGGCCGCCTAATCTTGCAAATCCAACAATGATATTTTGTGCAAAGTTTTCATGGATCTCATAGAAATCACCATTGTCAACAATCAATCGAATGACTTCTTTCATATCGTATGGTTTGCTAGCATCTTCTGGAACAATGGTGTTGAGTTTTTCTTCAATGCGATTAGGAGCATCGCCAGTTTCCACATAAGGAGGGTCTTCCATATTGTTCGCGGGCAGATAAGCCAACAACTGACGCAGCAACTCGAACATCTCAGTTTCATTTTCAGCCACTACGTGGCAAACACCACTTTTGCTGCTATGTATGCTAGATCCGCCTAGATTTTCAAAGGAAACTTCTTCATGCGTGACTGCTTTGATGACTTCTGGGCCAGTGATGAACATTTGGCTGGTACTTTTCGCCATAAAAATAAAATCTGTTAGAGCAGGACTATACACTGCTCCACCTGCGCAAGGGCCTAAGATCACACTAATTTGAGGAACCACGCCAGAAGCTAATGTATTGCGCAAGAAAATATCTGCGTATCCAGCCAGACTGCCGACACCTTCTTGGATGCGAGCGCCACCAGAATCATTTAGGCCAATGATGGGTGCACCATTTTGCATGGCTAGATCCATAACTTTACAAATTTTTGCAGCGTGCACTTCACCTAGGCTACCGCCAAATACTGTGAAATCTTGGCTAAAAACATACACAGTCTTGCCAGCAATTGTTCCCCAGCCAGTGACTACACTATCTCCTAGGAATTTTTTATCTCCCATATTGAAATCAGTTGTTCGATGGGTGACAAACATATCTAATTCACGAAAAGAGCCTTTGTCCAAAAGGGATTCGATACGCTCTCTAGCTGTTAATTTGCCTTTAGCATGTTGAGCATCTACTTTGTCCTTGCCACCGCCGGCTTGGGCCTGTTCTCGGAGTTTCTGCAAATGCTCGACTTTAGGGTTAGTTGCCATAATCGGCCTTTCTAAAGAAAAGATCAGCAAAAGATAACAAAACTGGAGAAAAGACTGATGATAACCTTTTTTGGGAAGAATGCCACAACAGCGATCCAAGAAAACATTGTGCCTCTTTATGCCAATTACAGCAGACGCTACCGGCTAGTTTCTAGCCATGCAAAGCAACACAGCAAAAAAGTGAATTGTCTTTGCATGTTTTCTTAGACGTTGCTGAATTGGCACAGGCAGCAAAGAGCTGTTAGTTACCATAGTGGGTTCCCAAAAGCTATATTGAGAGAAAAGATCATTAGGATTCTTTGCGGTAATTGACTACAATTCGAAATCCTACATTGGTATGTCTCAATTTTGGCGAAGATTTTTGTCTTTTGGCACTGCGGCAAGCTTCGCCTGGTGAATTATATGCTCCACCACGTGCAGTAATCTCAGTCCCTGTTTCGGCACCAATTGGGTCGCGGACTACAATGCTGCTTGGATATTCTGCATATATATCTCTGCACCATTCATGGACATTGCCATGAAAATCGTGACAGCCCCATGCATTCGGCGATTTTAGGCTGCCAACAGGAATCGTTTTATTGCGAGAACTGCTTGTTTTACGAGCATCTGCATACGGAAAACGGGAGTCATAGTTTACTTGGGTATAAGAGATATTGGCACCAAAGTAAAAAGGAGTATAGGTCCCGGCCCTGCAAACATATTCCCATTCGGATTCTGTGGGAAGACGGGCTTCAATTTTATTTGCATATTGCATAGCTTCTAGCCAAGTTATTGTTTCAACAGGTGCATCTGGGCCAATTGCTTTGAAATAGGCAGGATTAGCCCCTGCCACGCCACGCCATTGAGATTGGGTGATTTCATATTTCCCAATCCAAAATGGCTTGGAAATAATCACTTTATGTTGGGATTCATTTGACTCTCGTGTTTTTTCAGATGCAGGAGACCCCATCCAAAAACAACCCGGTGGAATGAGCAAAAGCTGGATGGTCACACCATGTTTTTGATAGGCTCGTTCATGCGAAATCTTTAATTGTTTGGCATACCAACGCTGATAGGCATACGCATATTTATTTTGAGTGGCAAACGAGAGATCTGTCCAAGCTGTCTCTGTGAAATCTAACCAGCCTTCGGTTTCTTTCCAACAAATTTGCCATATTTCTTTTTTCCATTCACTGGGGCCAGGAACATTGGCAAAAGATGGAATATCTGGCTGTTGTGCAGCCTGAGTTGTGGATGCAGTTGAATCTGCTGGCCCTACACTGGCTTTTGGCAGTTCATTGCATAAAGGTGTTTTCCAGGTATCACTCAGTTTGGCGTATTGACGATATTTATGGCCCAATTCAGCCTGTTGTTGGGCAAAGAGTAAAATGGCTAATCCTTTGCATATTGTTTCGGATTTCTCTGCATCTGGAATCCATTTGGCCAATTGTACGGCTGAAATCTGATCCCACGGAATTACCTTTTGGACGGCTTCTTGAAGCACAAGGCCATTGCGTTGAGCATCTACCACAACACCTTGCACAGTATCCCCATTGGCTAATGGAATACTGACACGCTCGCCTTTGCGATGTGCGGCGGGCATTTTGGAAGCAGCTACTTCAAAAACTTGAAATACAGATTGTAAATCGCTCTCTGCTTGATCCAGCACAGGCTTTAATGAAGCTGCTACAGGCACTACGCTTTGGCGATATTCCTGAATTTTACTCAATAGCCCAATGAGCTGGCGTTGCTGGATATTTTCTGGAAGATCTTTTAAAAATTGAGCCGCTTGTGTTACCAAAGCCTGCGTATGCTGTTGTTGCATTTGTTCATTGATTTGCTTGAGCAAAGATTGCAATTGGGGGAGTAAATCACGAGCAATCGGAACTTGTGTCAAAATTTTTTGGGATTCAGCAAGGATTAAATAGCTTTTTTGCAATTCTGCATAACTTTCTGTTTTTTGAGTCAATAGCATTTGTTGGAGTTGTTGATTTAGCTCTCGTATATCCTGGACAAGGCGTACTTCCAAATTTTTTTGTTCTCTAAGACATACGATGCCGACAGCAGTATGCTGGTATTGAGCAGGAAAGGTTTGCAATGTATTCCAAGCCAATGCAGGATGTTGCACCGCAGACAATGCTTTTAAATTTTGAAATATTTCTTGAGCTTCTGCTTCGCTTTTGATTTTCTGTTCCTGGACTTCTTTTGCTAGGTTTTGCGCTTGTGTGATGATAGGCTGCATCTCAGCAAATTCCGCCGCAATTTTAGGCAGCACTCTATCCAAAGAATTTGTCTTGCTTGAATCAGTGACGACATCATCCCATTTTTGACTTTGCAAGATATGTTGGTATTGCTGAATATCAGTATTAAGCTTTACTCGGATATCATCTAATAATTTTTTTTGCAATTGTTTGATCTTGGCAGCACTTTGATATTGGCCATACTTGCTCAAAAATTCAGCAATCATTTCCCATCGAGTGGCTTCATCTTTTCCTTCTATATTTTGCAAAAGCGATTCAGAAGCTTCATGCATAAGTCTTAGTTGCATAATATCTTCTGGATCTTTTGGATGTGAAGTCTGAACGGGTTTACTCGGCTGTGTGGGAATATTATCCGTAGATGTCCAATAGATGGTGAGACCCAAAATAAGAATGGCAATGCCAACTCCTAATCCATACCAACGTGCGTATGGATTTGTTGCGCTGCTTTTATTCCGTATCCGGTCGGCTGCGGAAAGCCTTCTGCTGGTCGTGCTAACACGGCCAGTTTCAGCTTTTTTGATTGTTTCAGCTTTTCCTTCAATGATTTTTCGTAAGTCAGTTGCCAATTCATCGGCCTGCTTATAGCGATTTTCTTTTCGTTTAGCCAATGCTTTGCGGCAAACTTGCTCGAGTCCAGGCGGTAATTCTGGGACGATTTTGCTCACAGGCTTAGGGTCTGTGCTCAAGATGTGATTGAGCATTTCAGTAAAACTTTTGCCTTGATAAGGCAATTGGCCAGTCACTAGCTCGTAGAGCATCACACCCAAGGAATAAATATCACTGCGGCCATCAATTTCATCTACTTTGCCATCTGCTTGCTCTGGGGACATATAGGTCAATGTCCCAATCAGCATGCCTTCTTGAGAATGAGGACTTACTCCTGTTAAGAGTTTGGCTAACCCAAAATCCATGACTTTGGGCTGCTCATCATTGTCAATCATGATGTTGCCAGGTTTTAGATCGCGGTGTACAATGCCTTGATTATGCGCATAATGGATGGCATCCGCTACTTTTGCCATTGTTTCTAGCACTTTTGGCAAACTCATGCTTGTGCGATCTATATGATCCAAGCTAACGCCATCAATAAACTCCATGATAAAATAAATTTCCTCATCTTTTTCGCCAAGATCATAGATCGCTGCGATATTGGGATGCTGTAATTTTGCCATTGTTTTGGCTTCTCGAAGAAAGCGTGCGCGAGCCTCTGCAGACGATGAGGCAGAGAGCATGACCTTAAGAGCAACAGTGCGATCCAATTGAGGATCATAAGCTTTATAAACTTTGCCCATGCCACCTCGGCCAAGCTCTGACAAAATTTTATAACGGCCAAACGACTCTCCACTTGCTTGGTCCATAGCCTGCATGGCTGTTGGAGTATCTACATATATAGGTTTGGGGCTGATTTGTGTTGGGCTTTGACTTTGGAATGAATTGCTTCCTTTGGGAGGTGTCTTTGGCTTAAGTCGTTGTAAAGTTGGAGCTAAAGTATCTGGTGATGGGCGTATTTTAGTTTTGCTAGGACGCTCTATCTCAGGCTTAAGCAACGTTTTGCCTTGGATGATATCCACTTGTAATTCAGTTAAATAGTTTCTTTCTACGAAAATCTGAGATAACGATACTTCTTCACCACGTTGCAGCCTGCTTTGTTGGGCCTGCAAACAAGCAGCTAATTCTTCGGATTTAATAAATCCCATGGTCACTGCTTTTTGTCCAAATTCAATATCCTCAAATTTTGGCATAACCAAACTCCAATTTCTGATGATTGATGATGATCAAGCATTATCTCAAATCTCCAGAAGGATTTCAAGTACGTAAATTTTTTTTCACTCCTAAAGCCTTTTGCGACCACTTTAAATGATCTAACATATTTTATCTAATAAGCTAAGAAGACGCTCCATTATTTCTTTTTTTTCCGCTTTTGAAACAACAAGGCTAAAACTGCGATCAACCCAATTAGTATCCACGTACTTGGATCTGTCACTAGAAGAATTGAAAAAATGTCTTTCGTTAAGATAAGCAATGTCATAAGAATTTTCCTTTCTAAGGAAACAAAATTGCAATACCATTGACAATTTGGCACAAATGCATTAAAATATTTTGAGCAGTGTATGGGAACCAAAGTTTTTTTGGAAGGAGGCAGCCATGCAACATACATTGGGTTTTATTATCTTAAGTTTTCTTTGTGTTAGTCTTTGGGCTGTACCACTCACCGGCGATTTGATCGGTGATGGCGATTTGCCGTCTGCTAACTTGTACTCATCGGGTGGAGGTGATTCAGCACCTGCCAATTTAAGTACCAGTACAGATGCAGCGCTTGGGCTATATTCGCTGCGTGTGCAAGCAGGAACCGTGATCAATGGTGGCGGCACATTGGGTGGAATTTGTAAAGCCTTGCCCACCATGACAGCGAATAAACGCTACACATTCACATATTGGGCTAAAGCCCTCACTACTCCATTCACACTCCACTTTAGTTTTCAAAGTGGAAACGGCGATGAGAATAGTTTAAGCCATAATGTTACTTTAAGCAATGAATGGCAAGAATATAGCTTTACAGCAGTTTTAAATGTAGCAAGGCCTGTGTTTTATACCTGGCCAGATCGTGTTGGAGCAACTTATTTGATCGATTCGATTCGGCTCTATGAAGTTTCGACCGATACACTAACAGGTTTTATCGTATGCCCGCCAGTTCCAGAGCCATACAGCATTTTGCTTATTGCTTTGGGATTGACGATGTTGGGATTACGCCGCAAAACGTTAAGATAAGATATTGTAACTATTTTGCTAAGATATTGCAACTTGTTTTGTCTGGTGCCAAGGAAAAAAAGAAAGCTCGGTATAAACCGGGCTTTTTCTTTTGATTATAAGATGGCCTAAAACAGATGAAAATCGTCAAGAAATGCTAGACAATTCATACCTATAGAAAGTTTCCGGTGCCCCTTCAGGGCACTGAAAGACACATCTCCACCTGGGGTTAGAAACCCCAGGCTTTATCCCCAAG
>JAKLHB010000098.1 GCA_022710345.1 Planctomycetota bacterium | reverse complement strand
GGCCATACCAAAAAGATCGTAAGATCGGAACGGTTGAATTCAATTCAAAAAAAAACAAAATTGGAGAGAACACGTTCGTTCTCCAATTTTGTTTTATTGTTTGGAAATCTTTTGATTTCCGGACAAAAGCAAAATAATCTAGCAAAAATTCATAATAGATCCGAAGAAAGAATATTATGAACCTAAGAAATCATTTTGCTTCTGTTTTTTCCATACATCGCAATTTTGATTTTTCCCAAAATAAGGTCTTGCTAGAGTTGGACAGCAGCAATGTTCCTTATATTGCTTACAGGGATTGGGAAAATAGCTATAAAATCACTGTCATGAAATTCAATAAATAGCTACACAGTAATTATCTATAGCCATGCTTCAGTGGAGGGCCTCTCCATAAGCATTACTATATATTTTATACTCATTTTTTGCTCTTGTCAAACTAATTTTTAGATTTTTTTTTAGATTTTTTGGCTGCAGCCGCTTGCTTAAGCAACAAAACCCGTATTTGTGCGCTTTGTTATAGCGACAAATGCGGGTTTTTTGATTGGATGCTATTTATTGATTTGCGAGAATGTCTTCAATGCTTTGATATGGGCTTTGTTGTTGAGACCAATATTCACGAATCATGCCGCCTTGTAGAATCCAGGCTTGGCGATATTGTTGATCTGCGGACATAACCCGCACAATTTTATCGCCATTATTGAAAGCCCAGTGCCTACCATCGCAATAAAAATGTTCTATCTTCATGCCTTGCTTTGTACGGATATGCCAGGCATCTTCGGGTACTTCCCAAGAATAATCTAATATAAACTCAATCAATTGCCAAATCTTGCCAGATGGTAAATATCCTTGGTCTATGGCAAGGCCAGAATCATTGGGTAATCCAAATGCCATACATCTTGGAAGTTTTTTTGCCAGTTGATATACTTCGGTTTCTTTACCCCATTCATGGTGTGCTGTGATGACTAGATTCTTGGCTATTCCAAAACCATAAGAATCTTCTCCATCATGAAGGACAATATGGGCGAGAAATTCACAAAGTTGAGATGCCCCAGCAGAAAACCCAATGGTTAGTTTTCCATTTTTTTGACGTTCATATAAAGCGCGACCAAATAGATTGGCATCTCCATAGAAAGTTTGTCCGATATCTTTATACCGGTGCATGCCCAATGGGCTACTACCGCCGCCTAAGATGATCACTTCGTAATTGGCTAAATAGTCGAATAAAAGGTCCACATCTTGCTTGCGTAGGCTCTCACTCCAGTAAAATGGTATGGCATTCAAACCGAATTGTTTAAATCTTTCAAAATACCAGCGAAAAGTTTCCCAACTAGATTCTTGATAATAAGGTGCAACAGACATGGGTAGATAAAGGATTGTTTTATTTGTTGGATGCTGCAATGCTCGTTCTACAATCCATTGACGGTGTATATACTCACACCGGTTGTGGGAGCTATAAAGCAATAGACTTGGGAACATAGGCACGCCCTTTGAATGAAAATGACCAGGTTGAATAATAAACACCTTGATTCACACAGTCTTCAGTGGAAAAAAAGGCTTCAACAGATAGCTCATTGTATGAAGCATACATCCATAATTCTAACTGAAAATAGGCCAGTTCCAAAGCAAATTTCATGCAATGCAAAAAAATTTTTAACTTTAATCATTCTACATAGGTAAAAGCTGGTTGGATATTTGTTTTTTGGCCTTGAATCAAAATAGCCGCATGAACATATTTTCGGTCGCTTGGATCTAAGGGAGATTCGCCTTCATAGTCGTGCCAACGATCTAAAAATTCAGCAATTGGAATCATTCCACGAGTTCCAAGTAGAGATGGGTCTTCAAAATAAAGATATTGTGCACTATACCCTATGAGCACCATATAGTGTCCTGATTCCCAAACTTCGGACCAAGGTTTTTTACAATCTTCCCCTTCTCTCCATGCCTGGCATAAGATAATAGGAGCAATCCCTTGATCAATCGCTTGGCGTAGATCTGCCAATGTTAAATTTTCTTTGATTTGAGCTACTAATCCTTCATCAAGTGCTACTTGAAGGATTTTATCTGGATGCGTACCTTGTGCAGGTGTTGTCTGAAGCATTTCCATGAGGCTCATCTCTCGATATTCAAGCCCCCAATACATCAGCACAGCTTGTAATGCAGAAGCTCCGCAAGAGTAGTCTGTGCATTGACGTACATCAGGCACAGCCGACAATAATTTAGTTGGCTGTTCTGGAATTGGAGTCGCAAAACAACAGAATAAACATATTAGTAACACTATCCCAATGGCTGTGTCGCGCATAATTCTCTCCTACATTTGCTACTACTTGTTGGTATTCCTTTGAAATTTTAGCTTTGGTTTTATAGCAGAAAAAAATGCTTCTGAATCTTCAACTTGAAATGCAATTTCCAAGACCCACATAAAAGGGCATACATCGGCGTATTGCAATAGCTTTACAGCATCTTTGCTTGTGGTGATGATAGCTTCTGCTTGATATTGCTGCATCCAAGATTGCATGCTGTGAATATCTTGGGCAGAATATTGATAGTGGTCTGCAAAAAGCAAACTCGGGGCTAATGAATAGGAAAGCTCTTGCAGAGTTCGAAGAAAGCTTTCTGGGCTGCCAATCCCTGCCACTGGTAGCAATTTTTTACCCAGGAGAAATTCAAGAGCATGGGGTTCTCCACCTAGTTTTTGCACCCTAATTGGGCTATGTTTGGCTAAAAATTGTGGTGCTGATGTATAAGCCTGAATTTTACATTGAAGCTTTTTTAGTGTTTGATGTTGAATTAGATTGCTTTTGGTAATCACGATGAAATGTGCTCTTCGCAAAGAAGATATCGTTTCTCGTAGTTTTCCAAGAGGCAGCGGTGCTTCATAGCCAAATGGTTGGATGGCATCTATCAGAACAATATTGCAGTCTCTAGCTAAATAGCGATGTTGAAAAGCATCATCCAGAACAATGCATAGGTGAGTGCCTAGCTCTGCAATGATTTGTCTTGCACCTAGGACACGTTGGGCGGCTGTATAATGGGGTGTATCAGGCAAGTGTTGATGGAACAAATGTACTTCATCATGCCCATACCCACGGGAGAGTAGCACAGGGAAATAGCTCCTTTTTCTCAACTCTTGTATTAGCCAGATAGCAGCCGGAGTTTTCCCTGTTCCTCCTACCGTTATATTGCCTAGAACAAGCACAGGGACAGGCATTTTTTGGGTCGGCAAAATGCCTTTGTCAAAGCCAATATTGCGTAAGGTAATGATGAAGTTATAGAAAGCTGCAAGAAAAGCCATCATCCATTTCACGGCTAGCCACAAAAGATTAGGCTTGCTATGCAATTGTTGAAAAAAATCCATCCTAGTTTCCTTATAAGAAGTAGTGGGAACCTTGTGCTGGAACTTGGAATGGTGTGAGTTGGTAATTTTCTTGCAAGATAATGCGTAATTCATCTAAGTTGTTGATCTCGTATGTTGCTTGGCTTTGCCCTTGTAATTCTTGATATTTTCCATTTCGTCGAATACGCACAGAAATTAAGCCAATGTGGTTTGCAGAATCAATGTCTCGTTGTGGATGATCACCAATGAACATAGTATGTTGTGGTGTTAAGTGAAGTGTTTGGCAAACGCGAGTGTAGATTTTTGGATTGATTTTAGATATTCCAACTTGCTCTGATATAAATATCGCTTTAGGTGTGAGATAAGGATATATCTTAAGGCGTAGAATTTTTTCAGCTTGTTTGATAGCCAGCCCATCGCTAATAATGCCTTTGACAATTTGCACAGGAGCAATGCTTTCAAGGAATGGCAGTACGTCAGGATATGGTTTCAGCAAAAGATATTTTGTATTATGGTATGCCACTACAGCAGCAGCAATTAAGATTGCTGGGTTGATTCCTGTATAGGCTGTTGGAGGGAGTCGAAGGATTAATTTGTCGAAATGTTGAGCATAATTGCTGGAAAATTCGCTGATCACTTCAATCAATTCTGCAAATAAGTCCTCAATTGGCATTTGAAGCCCTGCAGCGATCATTGCTCTAAGTGCATTATATCTTGCTTCTTTTGTAAACTCTGAAGTGGCACATATCGTGTCATCAATGTCAAAAAATATAGCATGTAAAATTTTTTTAGGATTCATTTTGGTCTTGCTTATCTTCCAGCAAAAAGAAAATTGTGGCCCTTGTTTCGACAACAAGGGCCGATTGATGTTATTTCCGGATACCTACGGCTTTTTCTTCTTCTTCTTCGAGGTCAATGATTTTGGCCTTAATGAGGATTAAAAGATCGCCTTTTTCATCTACTTTACTTTGCTGAGAGAAAAAGAAACTAATGATTGGAATGTTGCCTAAGATTGGAATGTCTTGTTTGCGATCAATATTGCGATAGCTTTTGAGCCCGCCAAGCATCAATGTGCCTTGATCCGGGATGCGCACTGTGGTCTCTATGCTTTGAAGGTTGATTTCTGGCATTTCGAAATTGACTTTGCGGCCAGATTGTCCTAGAGAAGTTTCAAAGGAACGGAATTGAATGAACCTGGCTAGAGTAGGCCGCAGCTCTAAGGTAATATATCGGCGATCATTGGAAATAATAGGACGTACATCTAAGACCACACCGGTTTGGATTACACCAATTTGTGGATCCGCAATGTATGCAGATTGGGCAACTTCAACATCGAAATCTTTGATATAAGATTGCTGTTGGACGACTGTGAGGTGCGCACGTTGTGTATTGAATGCTGTAAGTCTAGGGGCCATGATGATTTCAGCACGGCCTGTTTTTTTGATCAACCAAAGCACAGCACTCAGTTGTGTGTCATCTAATGTGGCAAGCTGGATGGCTAAACCACCTGTCTTTTGCAAGCGGGTGCCTAAATTTTCTTCATCTATGTTTTCTGTGCGAATTCTGCCATCAAAATTGCCGCGTGTTGTGGGATACCCATCCACGTTGGTTCTGCTTGAGCTACTTTGGCTGAAAAACATACCTGCTGAAGGAGAAAGGCTCTTGCCTGTGGAATCAATGGTGTAGTTATCCCAAGTACCACCAGAGGTAGTTTGGTTAACCGCAGGCATTACCGTACGATTGTCATCTTCATCAGAAGTAGTGTCGTTTGCCTGTAAACTATTGTCTCCAATACCACGCCAATCTACTCCAACGTGCTCCAGGAAATCATCGGTAATTTCCAAAAATCGGGCTTCAATGGACACCATCATGCCAGAAAAACGTCGCATATCATTGAGGAAATTACGGATTTCTTCCTGAACTTTGGGTGTGTGCACAACTAAGAGTTGGCCGGATGTCTCTGCAACAGAATATTGTTCTTTGTTCCAGCTTTCTGGCTCAATACTGGCTTTAATGAGTTCGGTTAATTTTTCGCCAGTTAGCACAACACCAGTGGTGCTTTCGGCTTCTTCAAACTTTGCACCACCGCTTTCATCTGCTTTGCCAGGCATCAATTTGATGCGTGGGCCTGGGAAATCTTTGATTTGGCCAGTAAGGTCGCGGATATCATGAAGAACAGGCATTGGCTTTTCTTTAGCCAATTCAGATGCCTTGGATGTGATGAAAAGCACGTCATCTTTGAATACGTAAATCAAATCATGAAATTGTAGCAAGATGATCAGGGCATCCTGAAGCTTGATATCGGAAACTTTAAGATTGACTTTAGTTCCTTCGATCTCAAATTTTTGGGTTACTTTAGGATCAACTACAATATTGATTTCTGCTACGGTCTGGATATATCGCACTACATCTTGGAAAGGTGTTTCACTGAAATTTAAGTTAATGATGAATGACTGAAGTTTATCTTTGATTTTGCGAATTTCAGCAGAATCTTCTTCAAGCAAGCTAGTTTTCATTCCTAATTCAGATTCACTTTTACGTTTACCAATTACATCGTGCCAATAGTCTTTGTCAGGATATTTGACTAACTCGCTCATAGGAATAGCTGATCTGCGCACATCTTCTAAGAAAAGCTTCCATTCTTCGATTCTTTTTTCCAATGTCTTTTGTGAGATATAGGCATGACTGGCATCCCGAATATCTTCTTGAAGACGTATGGCAATTTTATTGCTCGGGTCCATTTTCAAAACTTCAACGACCATTGCGTCTGCTTTATCATAGCGTTGCTGGGTATAAAATTCAGTCGCCCTGCTAAGCAAAATGCGGACTTGCGCTCCGCGTTGCGCTTGTTCTTCGGCTTCTAATTGCTCAGCTTTGCGTTGAGCTTCCTGCATACGCTCTTCTTTTTGCTTGGCCAGCCATTCTTCTTTATTCTTTTGAGCTTCCTTGATTTTGGCTTCGGCTTCTTTACGCAGTGTATCTAGCCCAAGTTGGTAAGGTGCCCATTTGATAATTTCAAGAGTGGCTTCTAATTCACGGATTGCTGTATCATATTCTTTTTTTTGTAGTGCTTCTACACCAGCTTTATAATGGTTTCGAGCTTCGAGTTTGGCCTGTTCAATCTTGACTTTTACTTCGCTTTCATACATTGAATGCAAAGTTGTCACTGTAGCCTGAGGTTCACCTAAAAAAGTGCCCACAAGGCTGCGCAATTCATTCGCTTCTTTATGTTCTGGGCGTAATTTCAATGCCTGATCCAGGAAATTTTTTGCAGCATTATATTCATGACGAGCAATTTGTAATTTTGCACTTCGAATTAAATGCTCAATAAAAGCTTCTTGTTGTTGAGCTTCCATTTCCTTGTCTTGGGTCATTTTTTGAAGAGCATTCTCAGCCGGCTCTGTCGAATCGGTCACTGGTTGCGCTTCAGGAGGTGGAATAGGATTTGCTAGGGGGGCTTGAGGCTCTGACGGATTTTCTTTTTTTGGTTCTTCTGGTGCAGGTTGTTGTGCTTGTTGTTCAGTTGTGCTTGGCGTTTGGCAAGCGAGAATCAAGCCAATTGCCAAAAACATCATCCATCGAAAAAGATACTTTTTCTTCATAAATTTTTCAGTGTATTCGATTTAGAATAAACACTGTCTCCATATCGCATGATTAGGGCTGACGGCTGTAGCCCCAAAAGCTAAAAAATCTAAAAAATAAGCTTGATAAAAGAAAAGGAGTTCATCAGGAAGACACTTTACCCGTATGATTTACGTTTCTAGTCAATTAGCAACTAGGATTTTCTTCTTCCTCGGCCTTGGGATGCAATGTTCCCTGGCAAATTCCTCGTTTCGAATTCTCCAAAAATTGGATCAATTCTTGAACTTCAGCGCTCAAAAAAGCGCGTTCTTTGAGCTTTTGAAGAAGTTCATATCGGGGTGCTTTATTGCTAAAAAATATTCGATAGGCTTCGCGTACTTCCACAATGGTATTGCTTGGAAATTGAGCACGTTTGAGACCAACCATGTTGATCCCCCAAATTTGGTTTCGCTCTGCTGCCATAGCAAATGGCGGAATGTCCATATTGAATCTTCCGTTACCTGCCACCATTGCCAATCTGCCCACAGTGACAAACTGATGGATCATGACTCCGCCTGAAATAAAAGCACGATCTCCAACATGAACATGACCGGCAAGCGCTGCAAAATTAGCCATGATTACATTGTTTCCTACATGGCAATCATGTGCAATATGTGTGTATCCCATCAGAAAGCAATTGCTTCCAACTATGGTAGGGTGATCTAATGAAGTACTCCGATGAATGCTAGCATATTCACGGATGATATTGTCATCACCAATTTGCAAGCTTGTCTTTTCATTTTTATATTTTATATCTTGTGGTGCATGGCCAATCACAGCACCTATATGAATTCGATTGCGATTTCCAATAACAGTATTATCGCCGATAAAGGTACGTACCATCAGTAAATTTTCGTTGCCTATACGCACATTAGATTCAATGACCACATCTTGTTGGATCACATTTTCATTGCCTATGGTTATGTGATTTCCTAAGGATGTTCGGGCCATGATCTGATTCTTGCTACCGATGACTGCATGTTCTCCAATAACGGCTGCTGGCCCTATAATAGAACCTTCGCCGATGATACTATTTGCCATAATTTGAGCATATCGCTCAATTTGGACATTGGCCCCAATTTCAGCACTTGGAGCTACTATGGCATTGGGATCCAATTTTGCTGTAGGGTGTATTGCCATCAATAACCTCACCTCATCAATGTACCTTGCCAAAATAGGAATAAACAACCAAAAAACAGAGCTATCAAAACAAATAGGCTTGCATCTGTCAAGCAAAAAAACAGATTAGAATTAGGCAATCACATCTAAACCTGGCCAAATTTTCGGTAATTTTATCCCATAGCCACGTACGAGCAATTCAGCGAGAACTTCTGAGATATGCACCCCTGTTTGGTTTTCTAAATCTAAAAATGATCCTAATGGATCTAATGAGAAAAAAATATAATTTTCTTTATCATCAATACCCAATTGCACTTGAAAATAACTAAGTCCCAATAAAGCCATTAATTTTTTAATTTTTGTAGGCAAATCACGTAAATTCTCTGCTGCGACCTGTTTCCAAATAAATTGCTCTGCATTTTTACAATATTGAGCAAGTAGCAAAAAATCTCCTACCACAACAGCAGTGAGAAAATTTTTACAATGAATATGCGGTTGAAATAATACCGGAGAGAGTTGCAACCGCTCTGGTTCTTCCATATCTTCTTCTTTCAAATCTTCTTGATTTGCGGCTATTGGTATCATCTGATGATACATCATTTTATGATGATGTTTTTCCCAAAAAGAGATAAGAGTTTCAGGACGTGACGTAACCAATGTTTCTGGGATTATAAACCCTGCTTTTTGTGCTATAACTATTTGATAAATTGGATTTAAAGCTATTTCTTGTCGTTCTGGATGATTAATCCATAAGCAATCTAGAATATACCAAAGACCCTCGACTAATTGGCAGCATTGGATATAAGCAAATCGAGCATGTTCGGGGTCTAAGATAGAAGAAGATAACTTAGGAATCTGGGGCTGCCACCACCAAATACTATGTAGTTTTTCTAAAGATAGCACAATATCGTTTTGATAGTGAGTGATTGCAATCGTACCTTGATTGATGAGAATTTCATAGCATATTTGGGTCGGAAATAACGAAAGGTCAAAAACATAAACTACTTTATGTGGATATTTTTTTTTCAAATACTCTAGCACAGATTGAACATCTTGATTTTCTGGAGAAGCAACAATCAGAATTTCTGGGAGAATAACTTTTTCCATAACTTCTATCCAAGTTGCTACTTGAAGGCAGTTAGCAACATAAAGAAGTGGAAATTTGCCAATGGAAACAACCAGTTGGGAAAACCCAAATTCCTGTTTGCTGAGATAAATTCCGGTCTAGGCAATCTATCATCCCAATCATAGGCTCAATGCCGATGTTTGCAAAGGGCGCTCCACCATCTCCACTCCAACCATGGTAATTCAACCAAAGCCCAAGCCGAAATACAAGTTCTTGTGGCTGCCAAGAAATACAGCATTTGTCGCCCGTGTTGGTATGCAGCACAATGTCTGCATGTTGCATAGGCTCAGATACGAGCTTGCAGCTCCACCCAGCATCAGGCATTATGTGGCTCAAATTTTTTGGACCGCACATAGGCCAATTAAACTCTGTGCCATATTGGCCTAATGGAGAATTAGATGAGACAATTGTCATTCGTATGCCTAAAGGCAAATGAAGAGACATCCCAGGTTCTATAGCAAACAAAGGATGCGCACACCATAGCAAGAAAAGCGGCTCTGTGCTACAACTTCGCAAGGTATATTCCAAGGTAAATTCAGGCAACTGGCCATCAAGCCTTATCGTCCTTTGAAGCTCAAAGTCCAATGTTTTGCCTTTCCAAAGATGCGTAACAGAATTAGGAGCAGGGAGTATTTCTTGCGGAATTTGGCACCAACAATCTCCATGGTCATAAAGCATTTTTTGATAATATTTTCCAACAATAGGATATGAGCAATATCCTATTGTCGGGCAACATTCATCCCATCCACCAAAATCTGCAAAACGAACATAAGCATTGGGATCAGAAAGAACTGCTGCATCAACCGGCTGCCAAACCAATCTAGGATGTTTCGCCAGCCAAGCCCGTGAAGATACCTTTTGGATGATTTGCGCAATTTTTCCTCCCAATTGAGGTGCCAATATAAGCTTAATCGCTTGATTTTCTAGGATATCTATGGCATTCATATCAATTTTTTTTGAAGGCTCCGAAATTATGCTTGCCTCATTCACAATTTTGCCTATAATACCAAAAAGGCTGCCATTGACGCAACGATGTTCTAAACCCATTGCTGCACCAACAGGCACTCCCCTGCCAGTTTGCTGTGGTTTGCCACATCTGAACTAGCCACGAAGTACAGATAGACCTCTCCATTGGAAGTTCATCAAGAGGTACCATTACTCGTGGCGGTGTGCTGTGTTCCTAGTCAACTAGCGACTAGGTTTCAATTAGCAACTTGAGTCCAAAAATATCATAGTTTTATTTCGTTACCTTTGCAAGAAAAATTTTTGTAACAAAATAAGTGGAATTTTTATGACACAAAGTGATTTTGTTCCTGCTTCATCTACAGTCCCTGTTGTGCGACAAGATGTAGATGCTGCGCAATCTTCTAAAAAAGGGTTGGCCGGCGTTCTAGAAACCATACTTCGCCGTTTTCGTATCTTTGCATACATGTTTACATTAACTCCATTGTACTTTTTGGGTGCTCTTTGCATGGGAATTGCATTGGTCCCAGGCATCTACCTTTTTGGATTTGTCCGAGCAGCGACTCAGCATTGGCCAGAATTTTGGCGATTTTTAGCTTTGGGTGTTACCATTGCATCGAGCTATTTTTTATACGGATTTACATTGCTTTTTTTAATTCCTTTGGTCAATTTTTTACTATGCCTTAAAATTCGGCCTTGGCGGGGTATTTATTACTCTTTGCCAGCAGTGCCTTGGTATATCCACAATGCATTGACTTATTTAGTTCGTTTTACTTTTTTAAAATTTGTAACACCGACCCCATGGAACATCTTTTTTTACAGAGGTATGGGAATGAAGGTTGGCCGAAATGTAATGATCAATACCACATACATCTCTGATCCATGCTTGATTGAGTTAGGAGATAAAGTAACAATCGGTGGATCTGTGACCATGGTGGCTCACTATGGCGTTGGTGGATATTTAGTGATTGCACCAGTGAAAATCGGAAAAGGTGCGGTGATTGGGCTGAAAGCGACCATCATGGGAGATGTAGAAATTGGCGAAAATGCTAAAGTACTTCCTAATTCAGTCGTTATGCCCAAGACTAGGATTCCAGCAGGAGAATTATGGGGAGGTGTCCCTGCGCAATGCATTCGATCTCAAGCTAAGGAGTCTGAGTCATAATTTAAGGAGAAGCACAATGAATTTCCTTCAAAATCGCATTCTTTTTATAGGAGTTTTAGTACTTTCCATGATCACGATCAATTTTCTCAAGGCACAACCTGCCCTGAGTGGTTGGCAAGATTTCATCCATAACATTCAGCAATTATCTCCAGCAGAAAGACCTACATTTGCAGAAAAATTTCTTAAACAACATGAAAATGCAATTCCCATCGTAGAAGAACGTGCTCAAGATGTCAAAGAATGCCATACAGTTTTTCTGTATTATGGACCAGCCAAGCATGTGAAGCTAGCAGGAGATTTTACGGGCTGGGCACCTACAGCAGAATTAGGCAAGATCTATGGCACCCAACTTTGGTATTATGAACGCTCTTTTGCGAAAGCCTCACGGGTAGAATATAAAATCGTGGTAGATGACTCTTGGATGTTAGATCCCTTAAACCCTAAAGCTGCAGCCGGAGGATATGGTTCGAATTCGGACGTATGGATGTCTCAATATAAACCTCCCGCCTGGCTCGATCAAGCAGCACCTGATGAAAAGGGGACTGTCACTACCACAGAATTTCCCAGCCAATATCTACAAACTACTCGAGTGTTGCACGTATATCTTCCTTATGGCTATACGAGTCAAAACAAATATCCTCTTTTGGTAGTTCATGATGGAAATGACTACATCAAATTTGCGCTGATGCCCAGGCTGCTGGATTTAATGATTGCGCAAAAGCAGATTCGCCCTATTATCGTAGCATTCACCGATCCTGTCAAACGTTTTGAAGAATATGCATGCAGCCCAGCGTATGTTCAATTTACACAGGAAGAGCTCGTGCCTTATCTTGAAAAAACATACTCGATTAGCCCTCAACGGCAAGATCGTGCGTTTGCTGGTGCCTCTATGGGCGGTCTAATTTCCTTTTGGCTGCTCTACAAAATGCAAGAAACATTTGGCGCAGCAATTTGCCAATCCGGAGCTTTTTTTTACAAACCCTCTTCCGAAGAAAATAGAGAAAGTAAAATCATCCAATTACTCACACAAGTTGACTATAAAAGCCTACAGCAGTCCAAAATTTGGCTAGATTGTGGCAATATCGGGGCATTAGAACAAGTTTTGCTCCAAGGCAATCAGGAGCTCTATGCTAAATGTGTTGAATTTGCAATACCTCACCATTACAAAGAAGTCACAGAAGCACATAATTGGGGTAGTTGGCGCAAACGGCTAGAACCAGCATTGGCATATCTCTTTGCACCTTTGAAGTAGCAAAATAGCCTGGAAGACTTGCTTCCAGGCATAATATCTTACATTTCGCATGGATAAGATTAAATTGAAATTTTGCAGTTCTTTGAAAAAACATAGTCTTAGCCGGGAGCGGGTATTGAGGCGGGTCGAAAAAAGCGTTGCATTCTCAACGGAGTTCTTCGGCCCAAGCCATGTTGGCCCAGTAAGCGAAGATGGCCAGATTTCGATCCAGCTCTACGTTGCAGACGAATATAGCTTTGTATGGCCAGGGTGAGTAGGTCAGCCGAAAACCCTGGCCATACTTCTTGATGTAATTGAGAAAAAATCAAAATGTTGCAACAAGTTTTAGATAGACTACAGTATTTTATTTTTGCGGAGAATGGACGATAATTTTCTTTACTTTTTTTTGATGCAAGGTATACTTGAGGTAAGCATTATGGTTTATGCAATCAAAAACTAAAGGAGATCAACTATGACCAAAAAATCAAATTCAGAAGAAAAACAAGCAGCCAAAAAGATGGCCAAAAAAGATAAAAGCAAGACTGACAAAGCAAAAGCAGCCAAGACTGACAAAGCAAAAGCAGCCGAGACTGGCAAAGCAAAAGCAGCCGAGACTGGCAAAGCAAAAGCAGCCAAAACTGACAAAGTAAAAGCAGCCAAAACCGCCAAAAGCAAAGCAGACACTAAAAAATCCAGCAAAATCATCAAAGCTGCAAAAAAAACAAGTGCGTCAAAGTCGCCCAAAACGATTGCTGCGAAGCCCCAAACTACGCCAAAGCGCAAAGCCTCTGCTGTGGCAACACCCCAAAGCGTTCCGCCGAGAAAGGAAACAGGAATCAATCCAGAAGCCATCATGTATTATCAGGACTTGACTCCAGGGGAGCCAAAGAAATCGCCGTTCTTTGGCACACAGCTTACGCCGTATAAGCAAGACCCAGAAGTAAAAAAATATATTCGTAAGCATAGCAAGGCCAATTTGTATATAGGCAAGCGGCCGGTTATTCATCGAGAGCAAAAAGTCTCTGGCTGGAGCGACGATGTGCCTTATATTTTATCGCGAGAATATGATGAATCGTTGCCTTCTTTTACGTTTGTGGGAAGGCAAAATATGTTTGAAATGTTAGAAGATCAGCGTGGTAGTGCCCGGCACACTGCCTTGATTGGCATGCGAAAAATGGGAAAAACAACGTTTTTAAAGCGATATTATGATTATTTATTTTCCACAGCGAATTATGTGATCCCATTTTTCTATTCGTTCATGAACCTGGATGAAAAAAGAGGCAGCAAAAAATCTGTAATCCAGGTGGCTGAAGAAATGATGGTTGTTTTTTTAAGCCAGGCTTTAGGATTTTTGACTCAAAATAAAGGCCTAGCCAATAACAGCGATCTTCAAAATCTTATATTGGCTTTAGAAAAGTTGCAACCTGAAGCAAAAGAACGTTATTATGAAATATTCCATGAAATGATTAATGGCTGGTATGCTAGTGGGATATTATATCCATTGTATCGAATGAT
>JAKLHB010000097.1 GCA_022710345.1 Planctomycetota bacterium | reverse complement strand
TTTTTTGATTGATACAGATTAAGGATATTTTTTTAGTATATTCTAGCATAACAAGTTAGAATTTCCGAAAATCCACACAACAAGGCTGATTCTAACGGTTTTGGAAACTCACAAGGCACACAAGCAAACATTGCTTGCCAATTGCAGCTAACGCTGGCAAAGCAACACAACAAAGAACGTAAATTGTCTTTGGATGTTTCTTGGCACATCTGAATTGGCACAGGCAAGTTTTATAAAACCGTAGTGGCTTCCAAAATTTGCTAGAATTAGCAAAAAGGCACGTTCATACGTGCCTTTTTTGTTATTTTCATTCATTTTTCAAACTTTTTGACAATTTCAATACTTCTCATTGACAATGACATGTTTTTCTGCTAGAATCTTGAAATAGAATTGCTTAAATTTTGGCTGATGATAACGTTTTTTGAGGGAATTCCATAGATGCTTTCCCAAAAATTCGTTATATTGAGAATTTGGTGTTAAAGGAGTTATTTATGGATCAAGAACGGATCTATCGTAAAGAAATTCAAGGTCAAGCCTTGCACCCTGAAAGCATGATGATGAGCTACGGCTATGATCCTCATCTTTCGGAAGGTGCCATCAAATGCCCTATTTTCCAAACTTCTACATTTGTGTTCCATAGCGCAGAAGAAGGAAAGTCTTTTTTTGAGGTAGCGCATGGGCTACGTGAAAAAGGACCATCGGAAGTGCTAGGATTGATCTACAGCAGGTTCAACAATCCAGACATGGAAATCTTGGAAGATCGCTTAAAACTATGGGATGAAGCAGATGAATCCGCGGTTTTCGCAAGTGGAATGGCCGCGATCAATACAGCCTTCATGAGCTTGCTGAAGCCTGGGGATTATATTTTTCACAGTGAGCCACTCTATGGCGGTACGGAATATTTGATTCAGCATATTTTGCCTAAGTTTGGAATTCATAGCATCGGGTTTCCTTCTCGTACTGGCGGGGCAGAAGCAGAAAAGATATTACTGGAATCTGGCCATAAAGACGATGTGGCTATGATTTACCTCGAAACACCTGCGAATCCAACAAATTTTTTGGTTGATATTGAATTATGCTCAAAATTAGCCCAAAAATATTCGACAGACAAACGTAAAATTTTGCTGGCTGTTGATAATACTTTTTTGGGGCCAGTTTGGCAGCAGCCCATGAGGTTTGGCGCAGATGTAGTGATCTACTCTGCGACGAAGTATATTGGCGGACATAGTGATGTGATTGCTGGCGTATGTTCTGGAAAAGCGGAACCTATGAAAGCCATACGTAGCATGCGTAGTTTTACGGGAAATATGATTGGTCCTTGGACAGGATGGCTGTTACTCCGCAGTTTGGAAACTTTGAAGATTCGAATGACTGCGCAAATGAAGACAGCTCGATATATCGCTGATTTCCTTGCCAATCATCCGCAAGTCGAAAAAGTGTATTATCCTGGGCTCTTATCCGAAGATGATCCGCAGTTCTCGATTTATCGCAAGCAATGCTTATCTCCAGGAGCCATGATTTCCTTTGATGTGGTCGGTGGAGAAAAAGGTGCCTTTAAATTCCTCAATTCTTTAAAATTAGCTCATTTGGCTGTAAGTTTGGGTGGTACAGAAACTTTGGTCGAACATCCTGCAGCCATGACTCATTCTGATATTCCTCCGGCTGAACGTGTGAAAATGGGCATCTCTGATAGCATGATCCGTTTATCAGTTGGATTGGAACATGCCGATGACTTAATTGCAGATTTAAAGCAAGCATTGGCGGCTATGTAGCTATTTTAGTTTGAGATACCTATAAAAAAGCCAGCAAACTATGCGCTAGTTTGCTGGCTTTTTTCGAGATTTCTGGTGATACGTTATCGTTCTAATTTTCCAAAAAGCCGCTTCATTGGAGGTTGATCGAAGAAATCTACTAAAATATTGAGATTTTCTGCCATACCTGCAACACATTGCACAGTTAAATCCAAATGTTTGCTTGTTTCTGCAATTTGCTGCCTTGTTTCTATAAGCTGGTGGCTTGTTTCTGCCAATTGTTTACTATTTTCTGCGATTTGCAGCTCCATTGTTTGGATGCGCTGTAAAAGGCTGCGCATTGAAGTTTCTATAGCAAGGCCACGTTCATTGCTTTGTTTGAGAACCTGCTCTAAATCTTTGATTCTGCTATCTTGGGTTTGCAGTTGAGTGCGAACTTCTTCGAGATATTTGAGAATATCTTCTAGTGCATCGGTTTGCTGAAATGACTCAACTACTTTTTTGATTGCTTCTTGAAGAATGAGTTGAGTGCCTCGATCTACAAAGCCTGCCAATTCTGCTTCACTTTTTGCTAAATCTTGGGGTTCCATGTTGCTTGTCCTTTTTATTTTTGCTCTTGTTGGGGCTGCTGCGGTTGACTGGGAGCCGACGGTAAAGATGGCGGTTCGGTAGGGAGATATTTGATCAAGGCAACACAGTTTCCTTTTTGGTTGTAGATCAATTCATCTGCAATGCTTTGAACACTCACAATGCCAAGCCCACCTGGCCGCATTCCCAAGCGTTTTCGATAAAGCATGACTTCCATAGCCGCATTCTTGCTACGATATCCAATGGCAGCATGCGGAATTTGGTTCATTTTAAAGCCATTGCCTTCATCTTCGATTTGGAAACACAAAAATCGCTTGCTTAACAAATATTGAATTTTTACTTTTTTGCTAGCGCAAAATTGGCTCCCATGCTCAATTGCATTTTGCACTAATTCTCGAAACGCATATACCAATCGTTGATGATCACGTTCTGAAAAGCCAAGAAGCAGTTTTCCCACCCAATTGCTTAATCTAGGGATATAGCTTGTCTGGGCTGGGATGTTCACTTCAATCCATGAGGAAGTTGCTGAAAGAATCTGCAAGCCATCACCTTGTTCTGCAATATCCAAGGCAGATTGGATTAATTCGAGCAATTCGACACAATTTGCTGGCTTCTTTAGAAACGCAAAGACTTCCAACGAAAATAATTCTAAGGTAATATTTGAGGAGTCATTGTCTGCAAGCAAGATAATTGGTAAAGCAGAATTTGCTGCTTTGAGAATTTCGATATACTCTAATGTGTCCTTAGTAATAGTATGCGCATCCCATAGCATTGCTAGACAACTATGCTCTTGTATCAAATGCAATGCTTCCTCCTCATCAGAAGTAATGATGATTTCGATATTTCGCTCCAATAGACCTTCTTTCAATGAGCTTTCATACTCTTTGCTATCTAGTAATAGAAGCCGGCAGCATTGCATGGGTTTTCCTTTTCAAAAACACAATTCAGCAAATTAAATTTGTTGAAGATTGATCGTGATGACAACTTGATGTTTTAAGGTCCTAGAAGCTCTTCCTTAAATCTAAATAAACTTAAATTTTTAAAATGATTTCAAGATTTGTTTGCGGAAGAGATTACCATCATCTTAGCAACATAAAAAAATACTGTCAAGAACTTTTTTTATGAAAATCATAGTGGATCATAGTATTTTGAATAGCTTTGAGAAAGTGCTTGCTTTTTAGAAAATTTGGTAGTATAGTATTGATAATTTTAGAGTTTTGCAAGAATAGCCTGCGATTTTCTGTACAAGAAAGGATGCTACAATGTACAGATTCTCTCGTACAAATGGTTTTAGCTTAATCGAGCTTTTGGTGGTTTTAGTGATTGTGGGCAGTATCATGACGTTAGTGACTGTGAATATGGAATTTTTAGTACCGAGTTCTAGACTCAATGCTGCTGCTTCAGCTCTAGCTTCCACGGTGGTACTAGCTCATAGCAGGGCAGCCCTTTCTGGATCTGATGTTATCGTGTCGTATGATCTCAATCAACAAATCTACCAAATCATTCTCCTAAAAGATGGAAAACCTGACCCAATGACTGCCCGTGAATTTCCGACTGGGGTGAAATATTTAGATATTGAAGTCGCTGGCGAAAATAAAAAGACGCAAGGTATTTTTCAAGTTTATATTTCGCCTATTGGTGTTGTTCGTGCTCATATTGTGCACCTGAAAAATACAGATGGCCAGATCATGAGCATTGAGATCAATCCATTGAGTGGGGATGTGGATGTTTCGGATGGATATCAAGAGATGAATTTTATCGAAAAATTGTGATGGTTAAGCAATCCAAGATGCATTTATAGGTAGGTTGCCTTATTTTTTTTGAAATTGCTTGCAAATTTTTTTTGATCTTGCTAAACTCATAAGATAGCCTATTTTCAAGATCGTTTGTGCTTTAGTTTTTATAACTAGCAATCAGGATTTATCATACGTGAGTGCAGGAGTAAGAAGATGCTTGCTTTGTTCAAATTGTTGGAGCAAACGGGGGTTCAAAAGGAATTTGCTGAAAAATACCAAAGCTGTTGGAACCAAGAAACTGTCTCTAAATTGTTGCAATTTTTAGCCGAACAGAATGTACAAATTCAACCTGATGAGCTTCAACAATTTCTAGCACCTGTTCAGGAAGAAATCCATGAACCTACCAATGCGGCGAGCACTGCGGCAATTGCAAATACAATGTTTGCACCAGATCATGGTTCTTGGCATGAATCGGGATGGGATGAAATGCATCCAGGGGGAATGGCGGCTCTGCAACCAGGTGTTGCGCCTACTAATTCGCTTGGAATGGCACAAGCAGAAAAACTGTTAGATGATGGCCAAGTTCAACCATCTGCTGAGACAAAAAAAGCTGATGAAACAAGTTTTTTAGCCGCAGAAGAAGATGCATGGGAATCATTAGAAAAACTTGCACCAGACGAAAACCAAGAATTTTTAGAAGATCCTATCTCAGGGGTCGAAAAAGCGGAACGGTCTGTTGAGCATGAGTTGAGTTCTCTGGTCCAATCTTCAACAGATGTTGATCGAAATTCAGAGCTTAATTTTGCTACAGATCAATGGGGCAATCCCGGCTTGTTCATGTTCAGAGATCGTATTCCAGAAGAATATCAGCATTTGGATGATTTAGAACATGATTTACAGCCCGGTGTTTTTTCGGTGAGTAAATTTTTACAGCAAAATGAATTTCTTTATCGTTCAGAAGAAGATATTGCCCAAGGGTTTGGAGTCCCTGCTGAATCACTTTCTGCTTCAGAAGTTTTAGCTTGCGAATTCTTTAAACTTTTTCCTCAAGATACCACAGATGAAATTTTGGAAGAACCTGAAGAAGAAGACCAGGGATCAGCGAGCATGCAAGCCTTAGAAATTTCGAATGAAGAATTACCAGCATATCTTCAAAAACCAGAGCTATTAAGCGAGTCTATCGCTTTTGAGCCTAGCCCTAAAATTGGTGCAGAGTTAGGAATTGACGAAACCAATGAGGAGCCTATGGATCAAGATAAGGCTCAGGAAGCAGAAGAAATCGAGCGAGAAAAAGCAAAAACTTTTTTGGCTCAAGGAAAATTCCGGCAAGCGATTGAGATATATAGCCAATTAGCCCAATCTAATCCTGCCTACTTGCAATATATTGCGCAAATTGAAGAACGGCTTCGTAAATTTGGGGAATATTTGAGCAATGGAGAAGTTAAGCTGAGAGAAGGCAATTTGTCTGAAGCAGCCTGGCATTTTGCTCAAGCCAAGGAAATTCATCCTAACCATTTCCGTTTACAAAAATTGCTTGCTGAACTCGAAGCTCAGAAAAAACAATCCGGAGTTGAACAAAAAAAATCTGGAGATATCACAGTGGTTCGAATGCCGCCTAATCCTGCTCAATCTTCTATAGAAGGAGTAGGTTCTCGTACAGCATCTCTACGTAGGCTCAGCGCTGCAGAAGAAGCTTTCGCCAAGTCTGGCAATCCATTTTTGGATTCTAGCAGGCTCACAGCCCATTTTGATTATTTGCAAAAAAAACTCGAGGTTGCGCATCAATATTATCAAGAGGCTAAAGAATTAGAAGCCAAAGGGTTATATCAAGAAGCATTAACAAAACTTAATAAATGTTTGGAACTTGTCCCAGATATACCAGGCGGGCAAGAATATCATAAAAGTTTGGAAAAATTAACACAAAAAGACCCAGAAGCAGAGAGGCACCTTAAGGACCTGGGTGAAAAATGTTGGCAGGAATGCCGATTCCCAGAAGCAATTAGTGCATGGTGTGATCTTTTGCTCATTCACCATGACCCTGAGGTAGAAGAAAAAATTGGCCAAGCTGAAAAGCGGCTGCAAGAAGCCATGGAGCTTTGGGAAAAAGCCAAAGTATTGATGAACTCAGAAAAGAATGATGAAGCTTTAGAATTGATCCAAGATTGTTTGAAAATATATCCTTATCATGGAAGTGCGCTAAGAACCATGGAACAAATCAAACAATCTATGCCTAAGCCTTCGGAACGCATCAGCATTCCTTCACCGCTCGAAGTCAAAGGACATGGCCCAGAATATCTCGCAAAAGCCATGGAGACACGCGAAATTCGCACGAAGATTGTGCATGCACAAAAAGTACGTCGCCAAACTCAAGACTATAACCGCCAAGTGATTGAGCAAAAAAAACAATTTGAAGAACGATATACACGGGCAAAACAAGAGGAGCAAAATAAAAATTACGCCCAAGCATTGCAAATGTATCAAGAATTGGTTACTCAGCAATGGTTCTTTGATATTTCTGAAGTCAATAAAGATATTCAAAGACTGCAACAGATGTTATTTCAACGTGGCTCTAAATCAACAGTCCTAAAATTTCAAAAAATTGAAGAGGCTCTTGCCTGGTATGAAATCGAGGAAGCGGAAAGTTATTTACATGACAAAGCGCTCAGTCAACAGGCAGATGCTTTGGTTAGAGAACGTTGGCAAGTTGCGCTCAACCGTTGTCTCAAAAAGGCTCAAGAGCGTATTTGGCTGCGGTATGCAACGGTGCTGATTGTTGGAGGAATTCTTGTAGTTTTGCAATTCTTAGGAAATATGTATGAAGCTCATCGCGAAGCTTGGGCAGAATATGGGACTCTGCTTGATCAGAAATGGGCAGAAGTAAAGACCTTGAATGTGCAATATGAAGATGCCAAAAAGCTACGCGGTAAGCGAACACCAGAGCTCAGCAGCCCATTGTCTGAACTTCAAGAAAATGTAGAAAAACAAATCGCTTTGGCTGAATACAAGGCCAATGTATCTTTCAAATTTGGACTTGCAGCGCCTGGCATGGAGCAAAGTAGTGTGTTGGTAGAATGCAGTAAAGTTGAAAAAGACTTTCAGCTCATTTTGCAACAGCTCCTTCCCAAAGTGAACAGCCAAGAGACAGAGTTGGCTCAAAAATTAGAAGACGCAGACAAAGTTTCGCAAGAGATCCAAAAAGGTCTCAATGATTTGCAAATCAAGCTAAAAACCTTGCTTACCAATCCTAAAGCTAAGGAACTCAGGACAAGTGCCACCCATACTGGCAACCAAATCAATTCTGCGAAAAAGAAATATCAAGAATTAAGCACCAAAATTAAGCTTGGGCTTCAGCAAGGAGATTATGAAAATTATGAAACTTGGCTCAAAGATATGGAAGAAGCCAAAAAACAATTGCAAAGCATGAAACAAAACTTGGAGCAGACATTAGCCAAGGTCAAATCCTTCAAATAAAAGCAACTAGGAAGGATCAGTATGGTACCTAAAATTTCCAAAGTGTGGCTTATCCAGCTTGGATACTTGGTTTTGGCCATTTTGTGCATCATGATGTCAGCACAATTGTTGCCTAGAATTCAAGAAAAACGCACGGATTATCAGTTGACTCAAAACCGCCCTTTAGAAAATGCACCACCAGAACTTGTTCTGGCAACGACCGCATTGGGCGGTTTGCGGTGTTTTTTGGTTGACTATCTTTGGCTCAGAGCAACGCAATTACGAGAAAAAGGTAGCCATTATGAAATCATTCAACTCTACGACTGGATTGGTAAACTAGAACCACGCATTCCAGATGTTTGGCGATATATTTCCTGGGAAATGGCTTATAATATTTGCGATGCCATGCCAACTCCGGAAGAACGTTGGCGTTGGGTTGCAAAGGGTATTCATCAACTGCGGAATGTAGGGTTGAGATATAACCAAAATATGCCCCATTTATATTGGGAATTAGGATTTATGATTTCCCATAAAGTGGATGTGAACGCAGCAGATCCATATTCCCAGTATTACCAAATTCGGTGGTTTGAGATATGGCAAGATGTTTTCGTAGGACCACCCGATTTGGCAATACTGGCTGGAGCGCCTATTTCTTGGGAAAAGCTCATGGCAGAACCAGAGGTAGAAAAATTAGTCGCTCAGTTTCAAACAATTGGCGTGGATATAGAAAAACAATACTACCATTTATCTCAATTGCCTCAAGAAAAACGAGAAAAGTTGGAGCATCTTTGGCAGCAACCAGAAAATCAGCTTCCTCTACAAAAATTAGTGAGCTACCTTATTTCCCAGCGATTAGAACAAGAATACAACATGAGTGTGTCCAAAATGTGGCAATTGGAACAAAAATATGGGCATTTAGATTGGAGACTTCCATCTCCTCATGTTTTGTATTGGGCAGAAGAAGGCTTAGCTGCCTTTGAACGTTTAAAACAAACCCCTAGCAAACGGCTTGATGCGTCTGAAATGCAGATTTTAGAACAAAATTTAGATCGTTTGCAGCATATGGCATTACAAGATAATTTTGAAGATGGTCAATTTTTGACCTTGACTCCATACCGGGTGGTGTGTACACCTAATTTTTCTGTTTTGGATGCTCTTCAAAATCTTTATGAAAAAATTCAGCAAAAATGGGGCTTAGAAAAAGGCAGAGAAAGCCATGAAGAATTTCTGAAACGAGCCGTGAAAAATTGCTATATGTATAACCAGCCAGAAAAGGCAAAAGAATACTTTACAATTTTACAAAAGAAATTTCCTAAGCCAGAATATAATGTATCTATAGATCAATTTGTGGTTCAGGATATTGGCCGGACTATTAATTTTGGACAACGCCATATCATAGAAAGCTATATTTTAGCAAAGCAATTAGAAGCATATCGAGGGCTTTTATATGGAGATTTTGAACATTTTCAAGGATTAACAAGTTTCATTGCTGTAGTTCATGCTCGATATGTAGAACGCCACGAAATTGCAGCAGCAGATAATCCGTTTGGCGGGCCACGTCCTTTAGCCTATTTCCAAACAAGTGCTGCCAAAATGTTACGGCAAGAATTTTTACAAAATTTTGGAACAGAAAAAGGCGAAAGCATTTGGAAACAAATTGAGGCTAGGTTCCCTCTTTTTTCAAAATTGCTAGAAAAAGAAAAATAATCATGACCGCACGTATTCAATTTGAAGAACAACTTTTAGAATTCCAATCAGATACCATTGTCATTGGGCGTGAGTGCGAATTTTTTAAAATTTGTGATTATACTGTATCTCGCAAACATTTTGAATTGCAAAGAAAAGGAGAAGCGTATTATATTCTAGATTTGGAGAGTAGAAGCGGAACCTATGTCAATGGAATAAAAATACCTGAGCAAGGCCAAATTTTGCCAGATTTTGCACAAATTAGATGTGGCCAGTCCGTGTTCAACTATAGATATTTGGGTAATATTAGGCTTGATAAAGATGGTATATCACTGTTGTCAGTCTCTTCTAATGAAATTAACACTACAAAAATCACAGATGCAGCCGGTCCAATGCTTGCTTTTTTATACCAATTTGCTACACTGCTGCAAGAAAACAAATGGTCGAATGATGCCATCAAACGAGAACTCCTAAAATTAATCTCAGATTATTTTCTTGTGGATATTGTTGTTTTGTTTCTTTGCACTGAAAATGAAGACTATAAAGTAGTGGCTACATTTCGTAAAACAGCGGATATTTCTTTAGAGAGCCTCGTGGTGCCCAAAGAAATATTGAAAAAATGCTGCAAAGAGCACCATTCTATTTCGTATGCACAAGAAGCTAAACGAATGCTCTACATGCCTATTGAAACGCAACCATTAGAACACATCATCTATTTGGAACGACACCAACCGCAAAATTTCAATCAAAATGAAATCATGAGTGCGGGTGCTGCAAGCCGGTTAGTCGCATTCCACGACAAAATACAAAAGCTGAGTGAGCAGTTGAATCGCTCTATGAAACTCGAGATGATTGGCACTACTGCAGCAGGGATTGTCCATAGTTTCAATAATATCTTAAACTGCTTGCTTGGCCATATTGGGCTTTTGGAAGACCAAATGGAATCTTGTGTCTGTGCAAAACAATGCCAAGAATCCATCGAAAACATTCGTGCCAGCATTCAAGAAGGCACGTTATTGACAACTGATATGATGACGTACTTGAAAGGTAAAGACTATCAAAAAAAGCCCATTGATCTTGCCAATCTTCTCAAAAGCTTGCACAAAATTTATCGTCCGGTTTTGCCTAAAAATATTACCTTTGATCTTACTCTGCATAAAACTCCAATTCAAATTCAAGGCAATCAATCTCAATTATATCAAGCAATCTCTAATCTTCTTAGCAATGCAATAGATGCTATGCCTGATGGCGGGAGGCTTTGCATAGAAACTTCCGCGGCTCAGGAAGAATCCTTTGTTCAAATTCTGGTGCAGGATACTGGAACGGGGATGAATGAAGTGACATTGAAAAAAATTTTTACGCCTTTTTTTACCACAAAATCTAAAGATAAAGGCACTGGCTTAGGATTGTGCTACACCCTTGCTGTTGTGGAACAGCATGGTGGCAAAATTTGTGCAGAAAGCCATGTAAACCAAGGAACAAAATTTTTTATTCTCCTCCCTGCAAGACAGTCTGCACTTCAAGACACTGCCACATAGCTGGCAAAAGAATCAAAGAAATTTAGTTGACCATTCAGCCTAGATTTTCATAATTTTTGACGTATGTACTAGCTTTTTTGGGGTATATTAAACGCCCATCTAAAGGCGATCCTTTGCAAGCGGTTACCTTTAGATATCGCATTCATAACTTCTTACAATGAATGCGCTTAATTTTGTGATATACATCGAGTGAACAACGTTGTGATGCTTGTTCTTGCTCTATGTAATTCACGCTTTTAAAAGGAGCAATGCATTATTTTATGCAAACATTGATTTTGGTGAGCAATGAAAACGATTGGCATTTGCATATCCCGAATGTGCAAGTCGTGTCTGCACGTTCTTATTTGACCGACCCTATATATAGTAAAATGCGCAATGCCAAAGTCTTTAACCTTTGTCGTTCCTATCGCTACCAAAGTATTGGATATTACGCTTCCTTGCTAGCCGCTGCTCGCGGGCATCGTCCTGTTCCAAGTGCGAACACCATCCAAGACATGAAATCTCAAACCATGGTACGATTTGTGTCAGAAGATTTAGATGAGCTGATTCAAAGCAATTTAGGTGCCCCAGCAAGGGCAGATAAATTTACTTTAAGCATTTACTTTGGGCAAAATATGGCGAAACAATACGAACGTCTGAGCCTAGAGTTGTACAGGCTGTTCCCTGCTCCATTGCTGCGTGCTCAGTTTGCTGCAAGTAGCGGGAAATGGCATCTTCAAAGCATTGGCCCAATCGAAGCTAATGAAATTCCAGAAGAGCATAAACCTTTTGTGGTAGAATCTGCGCAAGCATATTTTGCTGGCAAAATTTATAGCTCATCTAAGCAAAAAGTTGAACCTCGATATGACTTAGCTATTTTGTATGATCCTGCTGCTAAACAAGCTCCTTCGAATAAAAAAGCTTTGCAAAAATTTATCAAGGCCGCAGAGTCGCTTGGTATGAACGCAGAGCTCATTACAAAAGAAGACTACAGCAGCCTGGCTGAATTTGATGCTTTGTTCATTCGTGAAACAACTGCGGTGAATCATCATACATACCGATTTGCACGCAGGGCCCAAGCTGAAGGCCTAGTTGTGATTGATGATCCTGAAAGTATCCTCAAATGTACCAATAAAGTTTATATGGCAGAACTGCTAGAACGACATGGCATCACAGCTCCTAAAACTGTCATTGTTCACCGAGATAACATTGACACCATTATCCCTACGTTGGGATTGCCTTGTATTTTAAAGCAACCAGACAGTTCTTTTTCTCAAGGCGTAGTCAAAGTCGAAGAAGAACGCGATCTCTATGTTCAAGTAGAAGCTCTTTTAGACAAATCTGAGCTCATTTTAGCTCAAGAATTTGTCTCTACTCCATTTGATTGGAGAATTGGGATCATAGACCAAAAACCTTTCTTTGCTTGTAAATACTATATGGCCAGAGCACATTGGCAAATTGTCAAGCGTTTTTCCCGGCCTGCTGGCCAAGATATATTTGTTCGTTACGGAAAAATTGAAACTTTGCCAATTGAACTTGTGCCTAAAAAAGTGGTACGTACTGCACTCAAGGCAGCAAATCTCATTGGAAATGGCTTATATGGAGTTGATGTGAAAGAAGTCAATCGCAAATGTTATCTCATTGAAGTCAATGAAAACCCAAACATTGATGTAGGTGTAGAAGACGGGATGCTGAAAGACGATCTGTATCTTAGGATCATGGAAGTATTTTTGCGCAGACTCGAAGCCAAAAAATTGCCCAAAGGAGAATCGTAGGACCATTGTATGAGCGAACAACCACTGCATTTGTTTGAAGGCTTTGGAATTGAGCTTGAATACATGATCGTGCGACAGGATACGTTAGATATCTTGCCTGTTTCAGATCAAGTGCTTTATGCTGTTGCAGGTGATTATCTCGATGAAGTTCCCCAGGGTGAATTATCCTGGTCAAATGAAATTGTTTTGCATGTACTCGAGTTTAAGTGCAATGGGCCAGCACAATTTTTAAGCCCGCTACCTGCTTATTTCCAACGAGACATCCAAAGAACCAACCAGATTCTAGCCTCCATGAATGGGGTGCTGATGCCCACTGCCATGCATCCATGGATGAAGCCCACTGAAGCACGCTTATGGCCACACAATTATAATGAAGTCTATGAAGCCTATAACCACATTTTCAATTGCCAAGGACATGGGTGGTCTAATTTACAAAGCATGCACATCAATCTTCCATTTGGCAATGAGGAAGAATTTGGAAAACTGCACGCAGCAACTCGCCTTGTTCTGCCCATTATACCAGGCTTAGCCGCAAGCTCCCCAATCCTAGAAAAACAATGCACCGGACTCTTAGATACCAGGATGGAATTTTACCGGCATAACCAAAAAAAGGTGCCTAGCCTTAGTGGCAGCATCATTCCAGAACCCGTTTTCACATATCAAGACTACGATGAAAAAATCTTGCACAAACTTTATCAGGACATTGCACCGTATGATCCCGAAGGCATTTTGCAAGAAGAATGGCTCAATTCCAGAGGTGCAATCGCAAGATTTGAACGAAATGCTATAGAAATTCGAGTGATTGATATTCAAGAAACACCTCTTGCTGATATCGCAATCGCTGCTGCTATCACAGCACTGCTCCAAGCTTTGATCCAAGAAAAATGGGCGAGCTTGCAAGCGCAGCAGCAAATGCCCACTGATCCACTGGCGAATATTTTTCTAGCAAGCTTAAAAACGGCTGAACAAACAATCATCACGAATAAAAGTTATCTAGCCTTGTTTGGAATAGAAGATTCGAGCATGAACATTCAGCAAATTTGGAAATACTTAATTCAAGAAACACTTGCTCCCAATCCCAACAACAGCCTCTGGCTCGACCCATTAAATCTAATTTTAGAACAAGGACCACTGGCACGCAGAATTCTTCAAGCCTTACCCAATCAACCTTCCCAAAGCAACATACATGCTGTCTATAGCAGGTTGTGTGATTGCTTAGAAAATGGTAAACTTTTTGTAGCATAGAACCTTCTGTAGCATCATGCTGCCTATTTCCTGCGAGATTCTGGAAATAGGCAGCATTCTTTTTAAACTAGGTATGCGTTCAAAAATTTATGTCCTAGGCTGGAAAGCTAAATAAATCAGGGCTTTGAAAAGAGCTATGTGCTCAAAAATTTATGTCCTAAGTTGAAAAGTTAAACAAAACAAAGCTTTGAAAAAAACGTAGCCGTCGCCATTGCCGTGAACGTGAGCGTACGCTGATGTTTGATGCATCATACCATGAGAGGTAAAGGAACTTAGCTTATGTTTTTCAGTGCAATGAATGAACATAAGCATTTGCTAATGATCTACTGGATAACATGGCTTTGCAA
>JAKLHB010000096.1 GCA_022710345.1 Planctomycetota bacterium | reverse complement strand
CCATAAGAGCCGACATAACCTGGGGTTAGAAACCCCAGGCTTTATTCCCAAACCGCTTCGCGGCAAAAAACTTTGCTCTGGATAGATACTCAACTCATTTCTTCTGGGATGGCCATATCATTTCTTCTGGGATGGCCATAAAATCACGCTCTCGGTTTTATAAACCAAAAAACCTCCGAGAGTTCTAATCAAGACGTGGTAATATCGTAGTGCTTCTAAAAAAAACGGCGACCAAGTTGGCCGCCGTTTTTTTTAGAAGAAACGTGCTTAGATATTTGCTGGATTGGCTAAAACGGATGTGTTGGATAATGCTATAGCAACTTCCATCATACTTTGGTATCTGTCAATGGCTTTTTTGGCGGTCATTTTTTGGATGATGTCGCGAATTTCCATAGGAATGCCACGGCTTTCCATTTCAGGCCATTGCACGGGTTCGCGGATATGGGCCAGCAGAGTTTTGACAGGAGAACTTTTATCAAATGGGACAAGGCCAGTGAGCAATTGATAAAATGTAATGCCTAAGCTATAGATATCGCTGCGTGCATCTAAAAATCGGCCTTCACATTGCTCCGGTGACATATAATGTGGAGTGCCTAGAATATAGCCCTTGCGTGTGATCGCATTCGTTCGCCTCATCTTTGCTTCTGAAATTCCTACTTCCCTGACTAGGCCAAAATCAATGACTTTGACGCTTTGAGATTCTCTATGATAGAGAATGTTGGCTGGTTTTAGATCACGATGGATGATTTGGGTGGTATGGATCGCAGCCATGCCCAGAGCCACTTGATGGATGATGTAGCTCGCTTCATTCACAGAGAAAAATTGTTCGCTTTGCAGGAACTCATCCAAATTTTTGCCAGGGAAATAGGGCATCACCATATAGTAAATTTTTTCCGGTGTTTCTCCGGTTGTTAAAATTTCAATGATATTAGGATGCTTGAATTTGGCTAATGCACCAGCTTCGCGCTGGAATCGAGCCATGCGTTCTTGTGTCTGCATGCCCAAGTTTGCTAGAATTTTAATCACCACAGATTGGCCTTTGTATGTGCCTTTATAAACCCAGCTAAAATCACCAGAACTAATATAGCTTTCTAATAGGCACTCTCCTAAATTTTTGCCAACCCATGTCTGTGCATGGCCATCGCGTTCGCTGCGTGATTGAGGAGCAAGCTGCCCGACTACGTTGCCTATACGATAGGTCGGGATCGGATGGTACAAAATTGATTTTACCTGAGAAGCATCTAAAATGTCTTGATGTGGTGCTGGGTGCGCATGACGATTGGATATGATCACTGTGGGAATTTCGGAATAATATTGGGATACTTCAGCCCAGAGCACAGATGTTTGCTCTTCCATTTCAACATTAAAAAAGATGATATGAGGTTGTGAGCTTTGCAACTGGGCTTTTGCTGTGGTGATATCCGCAATGATTTCTAGTTCATACCCAATTTCGGTCAAAAAGTCTTGACAAACACTTTGAAATTTTGGGTTATTATCTATAAGAAGAACTTTAGGCATACGTCAACCTTATTTTTGCGAAATTTTCTGAATCAAGGCAAGCATATCTGTGAAATTGGGAATGACGATCTTCTTCAAGTCTAAAATACTCATTACCATTGAGCTGGCATCCAGTAGCAAAAGATCTCCTTGAATTTTTTGCAAAGTCTGCTGCATGATGCGCAAAAATGATGGTCCCAAACCACTGAAGATTTGAATTCCATCGCAATCACAGATAAAATGACGGAATCCTTGATTGATTAATCCTTTGAAAGTGTTTTCTAATGCGCCTACATCCATATTCATAGTGCCAAACAAGATGGCCACAGCCACTTTGCCAGGAAGTTTGAGCATTTCAAATTGAAATGCCCCTTCTGGGCATTGTTTTTGCCTAGCTTGACGAGCTGCCCTATATCTTTCTATAGCTTGTGTTCGTGAAGAATCCAAGCGAATGGCGGCTAGATACCCTTGGCAAGCCAGCCGATATTCATGAGCTTCTTCTGCTTTTTGGGCCATAGTGAGCCAAAGTTCAGTGTCTTGTGGATGCTCTTTTAGTTGGGTCAGCCAGAATGTGCTATCGAATTCCATATAACAACCTTTTCCATCTATAGCTTGATAAAACTGCAAAGCAGTTTTACAAGTATTCTTTTACAACCCCGGTGCGTTCATTGAATTCTTCAATTTTTTTGTCCCATTCTTCAACTTGAGAAAATTGATGTTTCCAATAATCGCGGTCATACCATTGGGCATCCAGCTCTTCCACAGTTTTACCTTGTTGCTCGACCCATGTAAAATATTTGAGATTGTGGATGCGTTTTTTCTCATAATAGGATAGTTCTAGCATATAGTCAATGCCAATATTCAATAGCCGGCCTTCATAATCCCGAATTGCATTTTCTTTGGTATACTGCCCACAACGTTCTCTTTCTTCTTGCAACCTGGATTGATACATTTCCATCGAATCTGTGGCTACTGTAAACAAGATGTCGCGTTCATCCATTTCATAATACTTGGCTAGTTTGATGCAGCCTAGCATATTGGCAATACCTGAAATGCCTAATAAATTGAGCTTTTGCACGAGTTCACTAGGTATTCCATGATGAGCAAGATATTCTTGACCAGCAGGCTCATTGAAAAGCCTCATCAAAGCAATATTCACATCATCATCAATGCCTGCCACCATGTCCATAGTTCGGATGTTATGTACCCAAGGAACATGCTTATCTCCAATCCCTTCAATACGATGTGCTCCATAGCCATTATATAGTAAAGTTGGGCATTGCACGGCTTCACCGGCACATACCTTTAAGCTAGGATAATGCTCACGGAGATATTCACAGCATCCTAATGTACCTGTGGAACCTTGGGTGAGGAATACGCCGGCAAATTGCGAATCAGATTGGCGTATGGCATGGAAGACTTCTTGCATCGCAGGTCCTGTCACTGCATAATGCCACATTGGATTGCCCATTTCACAGAACTGATTCAATGTCACAATATCATGGCCGCGCTCATGTTCCAATTCTTTTGTTTTGTCGTAAATTTCTTTGACATTGCTTTCACAACCGTGGGTTGCAAAAATTTCAGCTCCTAATTTTTTGAGCCATTCAAAACGTTCTTTAGACATCTGCTCTGGCAATACAGCAATCGAAGAACATCCTAAAAGATAGGAGTCATAAGCCCCGCCTCTACAATAATTTCCTGTGGATGGCCACAAAGCTTTTTGACAAGTAGGATCAAATTTGCCAGTGATGAGTCGTTCCACCAAAGGACCAAAGGTAGCCCCTACTTTATGCGCCCCTGTTGGGAAAAATTTTCCCAATAGCACAATGATACGAGCTTTGACCCCTGTTAATTTGGAAGGTAGCTCGATAAAATTAACTCCACCAAACCCGCCGCCAAAAGCAATGGGTTCGTTTTTCCAAGTGATGCGAAACAAATTGAGAGAATGAAGGTCCCACAGGCCGATCTGTTTCAGTTTGGCTTTGATTTTATCTGAGACGAGCCGAGGGTCGCGCATTTGCTTATAAGTTGGGATAATAATATGACGGTCTCGACAACGTTGGATAGTATTTGCCAAAATTTCTTGAGATGTTTTCATAACATACCACACAAAACCCTTCGATGAGTGAAGGGCAAAGTGCATTCTCCAGTTTTATCTATTGAAAAAAATTTGAAAATGGAAGAAAATGAGTATATCAAAAAACAAGGAAAAAGTAAATAAATTACTTACGTTTTGCACAGCGTAATTTTGCACTTCGGCTTCTTGGATTCAAGCGCTGTTCTGCCTTACCAGGCAAAATTGGCTTGGGTGTTAGAATTTCTAATTCTGCCTCATGCTTTTTCATAAAGTGCTTGACAATACGATCTTCTAAAGAATGAAAACTAATCACCACTAAACGGGCTTCTGGTGCAAGATATGGCAAAATATGATCCAACCCTGCCTGCAATTCATCAAGCTCTTGGTTCACCGCAATTCGCAATGCTTGAAAGGTTTTGGTTGCTGGATGGATGAAAAAATGCGCATTGGGACTTAGTTGAGCAATCAATGTGGCCAACTCTAGTGTACTTTTGATTGCTTTTTTCTTACGGGCTTCAACAATGGCTTGGGCGATTTTACGGCTGTGGGATTCTTCCCCGTATGTCCATATCAAATTTGCTAAGTCTTCAACAGAATAAGTATTTACGATTTCAGCAGCAGTGACTGGATTCTGGGGATTCATACGCATATCCAATGGCCCCTCTTGCTGAAAACTAAAGCCCCGCGTACTTTTATCCAATTGGTAGGAGGAAACTCCTAAATCAAAAAGTGCGCCATTTATTTTAGATACATTACATTTTTTAAAAATAGATTCAATATTAGAAAATGCGTCTTGATGCAATGAAAATTGCTGTTTTTGGCTGGCCAATTTTTCTGCAGCAAGTGCCAAAATTTCAGGATCATGATCAACCCCAATGAGGCGGCCTGGATCAGTTAATCGTTGAAGAATGTTCAAAGCATGGCCTCCAGCTCCGACTGTCATATCTACATAAGTATCAGTGGGCTGGATAGCCAGCCAAAACATAGATTCTTCCAATAAAACAGGTTGATGGATTTCTGCCACAAAAATTCCTTTGCAATTATGATGCCATTTGCTCTGGCGTTTCAAATGTCTGTGCATCCCCTAATTCAGCTCTTGGCACACCATTGATGATAAACCCTGCAAGCTTTTCAGGCTCTATTTGTTCTAATGCTTTTTTTAACATTTTTGGTGAAGTTTGATGTGCACGAATCACGACCACAATGCAATCCATCAATGCGGCTAGGGATGAAATATCAATGGAAGATAAAATCGCAGGTGCGTCAAAAATCAAGAGATGATCTGGATAACCAGTATACAATTGCTCCACAAGCCTGGCCATGCTGTTAGATGCTAAAATTTCAGATGGATTGAGATGGGTTTGGCCTGCTGGCAAGATTTTGAGCCGCTCAAACTGCGTTTGGCGAAGAGCCTCTGTTACTTCAATTTCATCTGAAAGAACATTGGCTAACCCCTTGGGTGCTTCTTCCCCAATGCAATCTTTTAAAGGATTAGCAAAATTGCATTCAATCCAAATAGCTTTATCCGCAATACCTGTGGCAATCGCTCCAGCCACATTTAGAGAGGCAGTTGTCTTGCCTTCTCCTGGAATAGCGCTGGTGAACATGACCCTTCGTGGAGTTTGTTTATTGATCTGACGAGGGAATACCTGGAAACGAAGTCTTCTAAATCGTCCTGCAATTTCCGAAGTCGGAGCAAAAAAAGTAGTCAAATTGGAGACTGGCAACAATTCTACTGGCGGTGCATTTGCAGCAAGAGTTAAATCTTCTTCTAGGATAGTGAGCACACGATAGACCTGGTTATTGACTAAAAGTCGGCGATTGACCAAAACTTCACCTATTTTGATTGGAATATCCATATCTCTCAATTGATGCTGCAATTCTCGTTTTTGCAATGTTTGGCGTTCTTGTACCTGGAGCATTTGATCTTCTCGGATTCCCTGCGTCCTTTTCATGACATCGAATGCCCCGGTTCTTCGCTGTGAGGCTGTTGGAATTCCAGGAATCCCTGGACCGCTGCTGGGAATACCTAAAGGTTCTGTATTTCCTGGCAACCCTAGCTGCTCTTTTCCTTGATTTGGCCCAGGCAGACCTAACGAGTCTTTTGGAAAACCATTGGGATTGGGCAACCCAGGATTTGCACCTTCTTGCATAGAAGGCCATGTATGCTGCATATTCACGGGTTTCATTTTCCATTTGGGCAACTTAAATTTGGGAATCAGAACAAAAATATTGATGTTCGGACTCAGAATGCGCTTGAGGCTGTCCACATCTTCCACACGAGGCGCTAGAAGATCCCGCATGACACCAAATGTTGTGCCGAAAATGATGCCTAATAAAACACCTGCAATGTATAATACTAAGTCTCTCAAAAAAATAGATTCTGTTGGCATAAATGCAGGGTCAAGTATAATGAATTCACCACCACGCCGCTCTTCTTTTAGATCTCTGAGCAACCGGGCTTGATCGCTCGTTTTGATCAAATTTTCATAAGATTTTAAGGCATTTTGATAATCACGTGTTAGTTCAGCCAACTTTTGCTCACAAACAGGTGTATTTTTAATTCGTTCTTCATAAAATGCAATTTTGCTTTGGCTTTCTTTCATTTCTTTTTGCAGTTGAGTAGTTCTTAATTGTTGCTGGTACATCATTTTAGCTAAATGCAATAGATCAATATCTTCTTTAAAAGCCAGATTAGCGGTATCAAATACACTGTTTTCCAAAGCATGGACTTTGGCTTCTAAGTCATCCACTTGCTTGCGAATTTCAGGAGGAACCTCTCCCTGGAAATTCTCCATTTTAGCTAATTTATTTGCAAATTCTGATTTGGCAATAATATATTGACGATAATCTTCTTTGAGCTTTTTGCACAAGTCAATTCGTTCTTTGATCGCTTTTCGTTCTGCTGGAGAATATTCGTAAAGTTCAGCTTCTGTTGGCTTTTTTGTTGGCCCTGTTGGCCTTGTTGTCGTACCAGGATGAGCTGTGAGGGCTTGAAGTTGCTTTTTAGCTGTCTGAATTTGAGACCGGAGAGCTTGAATACCAGGATACTGCTCTGTGTATTCAGCTAATGCTTGGCGAAGTTGATCTTCCAATTGCTTGATTTTTTGCTCTAAGGCAGCCTTTTCTTTTTCTTTTTCAATAATCTCTGGAGGCAGAGGCTCGCCATCGGCTGTTCTTGTAGTGAGCTGGGGAGATTTTTTCTGCTGATATCGTTTTGTTAGCTTGGCAATCATGTCATTTACTTTTGCCTCAAATTCCTTAGACATGACACGGCCTTCTTCCTCAGCCTTAGCCAGGAGCCGGGAAGTACTATTCAGCATCTGAACATAATTGCTGTGGGCTGTAAAATTAGCATTGAGATTTTCTGGAAGTTGCCCTACATTATCCCGTTTATATTTTCCAATCTCTTCTTCTAACCTCTGCAAGTTAGTTTGCGTTTCGCGAACTTTCTTTTCCATAAATTGATAAGCCGAATAGATTTGTTGCTTCAAACGCAAGTTTTCTTCGAGGAATAACCCAGCAACTTCATCCGTCACCTTCATAATTTTTTCTGGATGATCTTCGCCCTCATAAGAAATTTGGAATACACTGGCAGCAATTTTAAGCTTAATGCTTTGCCTCATGATACGGATAGCATTTTCCAAAGAAGTACGCTCAATTTCTTTATAGTATAAATCATATTTTTTTATGATTTTAGAAAGCTGGGCCCTACTCAACACCATATCTTTGATGTTGCTAATTCGTTGTTGGATGCTATCATCAATTGTTGTCTTACTATATGAATCAGGCAGCCCCTCGGATTTCACCAAAATTAAAGTATCAGAATGGTAGGTCACAGGCAATTCTTTTGTTGCAATGATTGCTGCGGCAGTACAAAGAATCACTGCGATCATAATAGCCCACCAATTGCGTTTGACAATGCGAAAAACATGTTTTGGTGAAAAATCAAAATCCATAAAGTTTTCCCTTTATTTGGTGGAATTTATGCCACATACGCAGCATAAGATCCCAAGATAATTAAAAGGGTACAGTTGGTACATAAACCATATCTCCAGGTTGAAGATAGATGTTTTGCTCGATATCTTCTCCAGACAAATATGCGCCCAAATCAAAACGATAGCGAATTTCTTTTCCAGGTACGCGGCGAATGACAATGATTTTAGATTTGTCTGCATAAGGAGTAAATCCACCACTCAAAATTAACGCTTCCAAGAGAGTGATGTTCTGTCTTGGGCTGATCACTCCACTGCGCGCGATTTCTCCAAATAAATAAACACCTGAGTTAGGATTGAGCAAGTATATTTCCACCACAGGCTGCTGGATATATTTTTTTAAATCATTGCTAATTTCTTGATGAATCTGGGCTAAGGTTTTGCCTTTAGCCGTAATCTCACCCAGCAAAAGCAAACGCATTTTGCCATCGGGCCTTACCATAACTTCTTGTGTAAGATCGGGTTTTTGCCAAACGACAATACGAAGTAAATCGCCGGGCTGCACAATAAAAGTCGGCTGCGTTTCTGGCATTTTAATTGGGATTTCGCCTTCAGTCTGTAAATTTTGGCATGCTAAACATCCGAGCGCAAAAATAAAGCATACTGCGATACGATACATGGTATCAAATTCCTTTGCAATTGGAAATGCCTGGTAAAGCATTGCTTTTAGATATACAAAAAGCGTTTGAACCAAGCAAAATGCTCAGGTCCAAGCGCTCTTTTTGAATTACTCACAATTGAACTAGGCCTGGCGAATTTTTCTTTGCACAAAGAACCATCCGACAATACTAAATAACAATAACACCAGTGAGGCAGGTTCAGGAGTACCTGGACAACTATAGCTCATGGAATCCAAAACAATATAAGAATTGGAAATTTGGAACACAGCCACATCAGCCAAAGTGCGCTGTGGTTGATATCCGCTACCAGCGGTTAAGCCACCTGCATTGAGAGGTACCAAAGTGTTGATGTCGTAGCTTTGGAGCCCGGAGCTACCACCATAACTGTAGGTACTGATTTGCACAGTACTTGTAGGATTATAAGTTTGGTTTAATATCCCGCCGGTTCCATTCACATCTCCAATCGAGCCACCTGTGCTCTGTTCACTGCCACCTGTTGAAGTAGTGCCATTCCACCATTGAACATTGATGCCATTTAGGGCATTACCAATTTGAGCTTGGCCCTGGTCACTGTTCAAATTTAATTGGGTAGATTGCTGCTGTTGCTCGCGTATATTATCTTGCGGCGAACCTTTCAGCCATAGTGCTTGCGCCGGCACTAAGCTGATCAGCAAGCCTAAGATGAATAGGCTCGTCAAAAATTTTTGCGACATATTGCTTCTCCTAACTAAGCTATTTTTCAAAATGAATAAAATGATGACTATAATTTCTGAAATTGCCCATCAAACCGGCAATTTCAGAAATTATAAAACAAAATACAAAAATTTGCCAAAAGATTTTAAAAATTACTTCAGCCCAAATTTTGCCTGGCACATATCCACGATTTGCTGGCCAATGCAAATCGAGGCGGTTGCTGCTGGAGAAGGTGCATTGAGCACGTGGACCATGCGATGGGTTTCTTTGACCCAGAAATCATCTACTAGGGCACCATTGGGGCCAAGCGCTTGGGCGCGAACCCCTGACTTGTAAGGGATTACATCGTTATCTTGGATTGCTGGGATCATACGTCGGGCGCAATTTAAGAACGCTTTTTTGAAGAAAGAACGATACATTTCACTCACGCCAATCTTCATAAATTTTAAATTGACCGCCATTCTCCAAAATCCTAAGTAAGTCAGGCTTTGGAAGGTATCGCAAAGAGAGAACGATGTTTTGGTATATCCTTCCCGTTTGAAGGCTAAGACTGCATTGGGACCGATCTCAACCCCGCCTTTGATCATTCGTGTGAAATGTACACCTAAAAATGGCAATGCTGGATCAGGAACAGGATAGATCAACCCTTTGACATAGTGGCATTTGTCATCTTTGAATTTATAATATTCGCCGCGGAATGGCACAATCCGCACGCCAGGGTCAATGCCTGCCATTAAAGCAATTCGATCTGAAAATAAGCCAGCACAATTGATTAGGTATTTGGTCTGCAATACATCTTTTTTAGTCTTGACTGTGATGATTTCATCCGCAACTTTGATGCCAATGACTTCTTCACAAAGCCGAATTTCACCATTGCGTCCCCGGATGATGGCTGCAAATTGTTCGCATACTTTTTCGTAATCTACAATCGAAGTACTTGGCACCCACAAAGCACGAAGTCCTGCTACATGTGGTTCTTTTTCTTTAATTTGTGGAGGCTCTAAGATTTGCACCCCAGGAATGTCATTGGCTTTACTTCTTTGAAACAAACTTTCTAATCTTGGAAGCTCTTTGGGATGGGTGGCAAGAATGAGTTTGCCAGTTTCTTCCAAAGGAATATGGTGTTCCCTGCAAAAGGCCTTCATCAATTCAACGCCTTTGACACAGGTTTGAGCTTTTAATGACCCAGGTTTATAGTATATCCCTGAATGGATGACCCCACTGTTGTGGGTAGTTTGATGTTTGCCAAGCCCATCTTCTTTTTCCACGACCACAATCTTTTTATCAGGGAAACGTTGTACCAATTCCATGGCTGTGGCTAGACCAACAATCCCAGCGCCAACAACCAAAAAATCATAGCTAGAATCATTCATATTTTTACTTTTCAAAAGTAGTCGTAAATCGAATTACTTTTCCTTTCGGTAAAGCGCGATGCAACGCAAAATTCCAAATCAAATTGCGAACTAATTTAGGCTCCATGACCATTGTTTCCAGTTGGATGGATGCCTGGCAAGGAGCAGAATCTAAGACTTGCAATTCCCAATGTAAGGTGGCTGCATTTGCTGCATAAGGTGCTAAGTTAAATTTTGTATTGGGTGTTTGAGGATCTTGAGCCAAAATCACCATGCCTTTGTCATTACGTAAGGTCAATGTAATATTTTGTTGTATCTGAATGATCGCTGCTACTTCAGAATTGGCAGGTATAGTAAAGACTAATTTTTGATCTTCAACAGGAAGAACCACATTGGCCACTTTTTCAGTATCAGGCTTTTTATCTATGCATTGGATAACTTCGTAAATTCTTTTCACATTAGGAGCTGTGTCTGTGACCAAAAGGCAAGAGGTCCCTTCGGAAAATCCTCCAAGATTTCCTCCTTGAGGATTGACAAGGCGTAGCGCACGAAGCACTGTTTGCATTTCTTGCGCATTGACATATTTCAGATGAACGACTAAGGTAATGAAGGCATCTTTATTCGCATAACGAGCCAGCTCTTCTGGGTTTGTCAACACTGGAGTCGGAGTCCAAGGGCCTACAATGTTGCGTTTGATTTTCAAGATTTCCTTATTCGGCCCGATTTCTTCCACAATATAACCTTGGTGTTCCATCACAGCCAAGAACAAAATTTCCCAATCTTGTTTGGAAATGCTTTGCATGTTGTGAATGAAAACTTTGCGGCCTTTGACTGTATTATCATGCAGAATAGTCTTTTGCAAATTTTGAGCACTCAAATCCAAAAAGTTTTCCATTTCCATTTCGACTGCTTGAACATCTACTTTTTCTGGTGTAACCTGGGGTTTTTCAGAAGGTTCTTGGGAAAAACCAGGAATGGCTATACAAATGAAGAATAAAATGATCCATTTTGTATCCATAACTTAGCTTCCTTAAAAAATGACTGCAAGTATACGACCAAAAAGCGACTGCTTGATAATCAGCAAAATTTCAATCAGATATTATATCAATGATGCAAGGAAAATGAAAATAAAAAATACACCATTGCTTTTTTTCAGATTGACTTTTTGGGTATGTTTTGGTACAATACACGCGGAAAAATTCCTTCAAATCTTTATTTTTCAAAGGAGCGTTTGTATGGATTTTCTAGCCCGACATGGTCTTACGACCGCGTTTGAACAATGGGCGATTTTAGGCGTGCTTGCCACAGCATTCATCAGCCTAATTTATGCTTGGCTGTTGCGAGGTACGGTGCTTAAACGTGAAAAAGGCACCGAAAAAATGCAACAAGTTTGGAATGCTATTAAAATTGGCGCAAACAGTTATTTGAATAGCCAGTTAAAAAAAATCCTGCCTGCCATGGCGCTTTTAACTGTATTCATGTTTTTGAGTATTTATGTTGTCCCGCCTAGTGAAGAAGCAATGAAGACTTTCCCAGGTTATGGACCAGAACAGATCAAGCTATTCATCGCAATTGGCCGTACCCTTGCATTTTTAATGGGTGCCAGCTTTTCTCTTCTTGTTGGCCAATTGGGTATGCGTATGGCCATTGAAGCTAATGTGCGTGCTGCGGCCGCAGCCCGACGTAACTTCACTGAATCCTTAACCATCGCATATTATGCTGGTACCATCACTGGGATGTTGACCGATGGCTTAGGCCTTTTAGGCGGTACAGTGATCTTCATTATATTTGGTAGATCATCCCCTGATGTTTTGCTCGGATTTGGCTTTGGCGGCACATTGCTTGCTTTGTTCATGCGCGTTGGCGGCGGTATTTATACCAAGGCTGCTGATGTTGGTGCTGATTTAGTCGGTAAAGTTGAAAAAGATATTCCAGAAGACGATCCACGCAATGCAGCGGTTGTTGCTGACCTCGTAGGTGATAACGTAGGCGATTGCGCAGGTATGGCTGCGGATATTTTTGAAAGCTATGAAGTTACCATTGTTTCTTCTTTGATTTTAGGTATCTTCTTGTACCATCTGGATCCAAGCCATAGCTTGGTATGGATCGTGTACCCATTGGTGATTCGCGGAATCGGTGTGATCAGCTCGATTCTTGGAACCTTCACTGTCCCAATTTGGGAACGCGTGCCGATCCCATTCCTCAGAGCACATGATGCTCAAGAAGCCATGTTCAGATCTTATGAAGTGTCTTCTGTCAACACCATTTTTTGGGCTTTCTTAGTATCCTATTACTATGCCAATGATTGGAAACTTGGCGTATTAACAGCCATTGGTGTTGGGCTTGCGGTTGCCTTCAATCCACTCACTGCGTACTTCACAGATACCAAACGCAAACCAGTCAAAGAGATCGTCAAAGCCACAGGCGGCGGTCCAGCGACTACAATTCTATCTGGTCTATCCGTTGGTATGGAATCCAGTGTTTGGGCAGTTGTCGTGATTGCGCTCAGTTTCATTGCTTCTTGGCTACTTTATAAAGACGCAACTGACAATGTGCAGCTCAATGTTCTCTATGTGCTTTATGCAGTTTCCATGGTCGGTATTGGTATGTTGAGCCACACGGGCAACAACGTTGCTATGGACTCTTATGGCCCAATTTCAGACAATGCCAATGGAATCGGCGAGATGGCATGGCATGATATGGATGATGAAGAGACCAAGAAGGCTCGCCAGATTATGGCTGACCTAGATGCTGTGGGCAATACCACAAAAGCCATTACAAAAGGCGTTGCAATTGCTTCGGCTGTGATCGCGGCTGTGAGTTTGTTTGCTTCTTATATCACAGACGTAGGCCATGTCCAAAAAACGCTCGGAGTGAAGCCCATTGACTCCATTCGCATTTCTGATACGGCTGTTTTCATTGGATTCCTCTTAGGTGGCGCATTGCCCTGGTTATTCAGCGCACTTTCCATTCGCTCTGTAGAAAGAGGAGCGCATCAAATTGTAGAAGAAGTCCGAAAACAATTTAAGATGCCTGGAATTATGGAAGGCACCAAAGAGCCAGATTATGCCAAAGTTGTGGCTATTTCTACAAAAGCAGCCCAAAAAGAATTAATTCCTTTGGCCCTGATTTCCATCACAATGCCTTTGGCTGTTGGCCTGATGCTAGATGTAGAAGCACTTGGTGGATATCTAGCCGGTTCAATTTTGTGTGGTCAACTATTGGCCGTGTTTATGGCGAATGCTGGCGGTGCATGGGACAATGCTAAGAAATCGGTGGAAGATGAACCTCGTGATGCCGTGAAAAACACAGGCAAAGGTTCTGAACGCCACAAAGCCAGCGTGGTTGGCGATACAGTAGGCGATCCACTCAAAGATACTGCTGGCCCAGCATTGAACCCAATGATCAAAGTTGTCAACCTTGTTAGCCTTATTGCTGCACCTTTGATTGTTACTGCACAACAACAGCAATATAGTGTTGCACGTTGGGCTGTTGTGGTAGTGCTCTTAGCAGCGTTTGTTTGGTCTGTTCTCAAAAGCAAGACTGATATCCCTGATGTTGAGAGCATGAAGAAAGCAAACTAGTTGAAGAAAAAGTGGCTAGCAGGAACGGTACCTCTTCACAAATTTTCAACTAGCATCTCTAACCACTTCGTAATTTTTTGCTAAAATGAAAGCTAGAACCATTCTACCCGGCAGGCAAACATAGAATGTTTCTAGCTTTTTTTACAACTTTCTGTCATTCAAAGTTCTAGGTCGTGTTTCAACCGAGAACCTTATGCTTGATGATCTAGTATTGATCGCAGTAAGCAGTGGATTTTCGGAAATTCTAACTTGTTATGCTAGAATATACTAAAAAAAGATCCTTAATCTGTATCAATCAAAAAAA
>JAKLHB010000095.1 GCA_022710345.1 Planctomycetota bacterium | reverse complement strand
CTTCTGGGCAAGTGTCTCTAAGAGATGCCGCATGGATGTTTCATTCCAAGGTTGATGATCTACAATTTCTTGATCGAGCGAATACACAAGTGTATCACCCAACCTCACAATCTGGAGAAAAACAGGCTGTCTCGTAGCGACTTTAGGCGATAATCGCTTAGTACAAAGTGCTTGCAATTGACTCAGAATTTTTTCTAAATGATTTTCTTGGCGTTTTAATATCTTTATAATAATTGCAAGTAAATCAGATTCTATAGGTTGTGCTAATTGTATCGTTTTTTCTTGGTCAAGATTGCCAATCACAGTGCAGGGTAATTCTTGGCCTGTGGACAATTCCCAAAGTAGCAAACCCAAGGAATAAACATCTGCATCTTCCCCAGATAAATTTTCATAAATAGGAGTTGGAAAGAGCGTAAAAACCGGTAGCTCATTTCCTTGATAAAAAACGCAACTTCGTCCAATATCAAAGCCATGGATGCCTACTTCATGAAGGGCTAACAGGACATCACTTAGCATCATACCGATTTCTATTACCTTGATCTCGGCCAAAGCTTTTTCTACCCAAGGAAGTGGAGTGATTTCTTGAGAGAATACTCTGTAAATTTTGCCAGCAATCTCTCCTTGAGTGCTCGGAATAAGCAAATTGGGATGGCAGTTTGGTAGATTGAATAATAACATGCCACTTTTGCTGTGTTGTAAAAAAACTTCTTTATCTTGCTCTTTGCATCGAAACATTGCCCAGCTTTTGCTTTCGCCGACTTTTTGTTCGCAAGCATATCGGCCTGCAATTACAGCATCGGTGAGACGGAGCGGCTCGCGCATGATGATTGTTGGCAGACAGGCTTGTATAGCCAACAAATCTTCACGGTCTAATTTAGCCATACTAGGAGGTATTGAAACAACCTCTTCGCTATCTGCCTTAAATGTCTTTGCCATGTCGCTGGCGGATATTTTTAAAGTAGGTGTTGAAGACTTTGAGGTGAACGCTTTACTGCCTTCTGCCCAAAGATCGCTCAAAGAAATTCCCACCACGGTTTCCAATTGGCCGTATTTAAGATTGGGAACTTCTTCTGGCTGAGATTCTTCCATAGGTGTTAATGCTGGCAATTGCATTTCATAAGCAGATTGGGCAGCACTGGTATCTGCAAATAGGCTGACTTCCACATAAGTTTCGCCAATTTGAAAGCGGTCCCCACTTTTGATTTCCACTGGTTGGGTGATCATACGTTCTTCATAAAAAGTGCCATTGCTGCTTTGTAAATCTTCCAATACAAAATGATTATTTTTTTCATATACTTTACAGTGGAAACGCGATACCTTAATATCCTGCGGCAAGGAAAGATTGCATTGGCTATGACGGCCGATCAGTAGCTCTTTGTCACCTGGTCGTAGCCATGCATTCCCAGAACAAGGGCCGGCTAAAATAGTAAGTTTTAATATGGGAACAGAAGGGGCTGCTGCTGAATTAGGCTGAGCAGCGGTATTTGCTAGGACTTCTTGTAGCGAATTATAATACATAAGGGGCGCGACAAAATGAGAACGTTCATGGTGAGGCGGACAGCAAATGCCTAATTCACGAGCTTGTTTGCTGAATAAGACAGCTCGCTGATATAATAATTCAATGGCATTTTTTTCCAAACCAGCCAATTTCGAACATTCCAAAATAACAACTTCTGGAACATCATTTTCTAGGAGGGTCTGGAGCAACTGCTCCAGTGGTTCCACAGTATCCAAAGATAAATGCCCTTGGAGATGTAAAATGGTCACATTTCCTAGTTTTTGTTCTTGGATTTGCAAATCATTCATCAAAATTGCTGCACGGAAACTCCAGCCTCAGCGGAGAGAAGTGCAGCCTCCGGTTTTAGTTGTTTTGTAGTGCTAATCATGTCTGCAAACTACAATAATTGAAAGGCATTGGTTCAACTCTATATTCGTTGCTGCGTGGCACGGATGTTAAAGCTACCGTTCTAACGAAGCGAAATAGGTTGTTTAACGAGCATCTTTGAGCTTGTCAAAATTGAGATTTTGAAGCAGGCTTTGTACAGCGTTGATGTTAGCAATGGCCCGCGTTGTATCTCGTTTCAGCAATTCGCAAATATCGTCAATGGTAATATATTGTTGATGTTTTAATTTTTGAAGCCAAGGATCGCTTTGCCAATATACTTGCGCCTCTGGTATCAATAAAAATTTTTCCAAAAATTTTTTCATTTCGAGATGAGCAAGGCAGCGTTCCACTTGGTAAGGATTTTGCGCTAACCATATTAAAAATTCGGCAATTCGTTCCTGCAACTTTTCATCTAATCCTTGGATTCTTTGCGTAATCCAACGCATTCTTTGGATTGTATTTGATTCTTGTACTAATTGAATAACCTCAATATTCCTAATTTCTTGCAATATCTGCGTCTTAAGGAAATGGGGTAGAAAAAAAGAACGGTTTGCTTGGACATCCAAGAAAAAATTACGATAGAAGATACCTGTACTGATTAAAATTGCCATCACAATGTAGGAAAATAAGATGCCTTCCAAAAATCCTATGATGCCACCTGTAATCTTATTCCAAATAGCATGATTGGATTTCATCTTGAAACGTTTTTTCAAAAAGAATTTGCTGCAAACATACCATAAAATCCAGGTTCCAAGAAGCAAGATGCAAAAGCATAATACCTGGCCTAAAAATGGTGTAATATTACATAAATTTAGTTCTAAAGCATAATAAAGACGATTATAGCCATAAATGGCCATGGTCCACGATAAAATCATGCCCAAAAAACTAAAAACAGCAGCAACAACACCTCGGTAAAAACCAAAATTCATAAAAATCATGAGAACAAAAAGGGCAACAGCATCTATCAAGGAGAGATATTCCATAGCACATAGCCATAGCAAAATCAATGCGGATAAGCTAAGGCAAAGCTGATTGCCAAAAGATTTCGGAATATCCTTGTTCATAGAATGTTCCGCACGGAAACTCCGTTCCCTAAGGGTGGAGAGGAAGTGCGTCTCCTTCTTTGGATTTTGAAAAGATTAGAAAATTATGGAGTGCGTGATGTCTAGGTCTCCATTTGAATTTTTTTTCGTTGTAAGCAATGGTGATATCGTTGGGCAAAGCGATGTGCTTCGTCTCGAACATAACAAAGAAGATGATGGATTTGCGAATGGTCTGGCAAATCTAGTGGATCGTCTTGCTGAGGAACATAAATTTTTTCTTCTTTTTTTGCCAAAGCAAGGACTGCAGGTAGTTTGATCGCAATTTGGTCCAAGCTATGCATCACAGCACGAAGTTGGGCTTTCCCGCCGTCAATCAACAAAATATCAGGAGTGTCTCTTCCTTTGTCTTGCCCACAAAATCGCCGATAGACGACTTCCTGTAACATGGCTAAGTCATTTTGTGTGGTGCTGCTCTGAATTCGATATTGGCGATACCCTTCTTTATAAGGCATCCCATCTATAAAAGTAACCATACTGCCAACAGCTTCGCTACCTTGATGGTGAGAGATGTCCATGCCTTCTACCACGCGTGGAATTGTAGGGAGTTTCAAAATGTGCTGGAGTTGCTCTAAGCTTTTTTGTACATTTGCGTGAAGCAATTGGCCAGGCATGAAATCTCCAACTTTGCCTCGAATTTCCAATCTTTCCAACAAATAAATCTGGTCTCTGAGCTTGGCTGCTTTTTCAAAATCTAAAATAAAGGCTGCGGCTTCCATCTCCTTGCGTAATCTTTCAATCAAAGTATGATCTCCATTTAGCAAAGAGCGTAGCTTGGCAATATCAGTCTGATAGTCTAATGCGCTAATTCTATGGCCACAAGGTGCTGAACAATAATGAATGGACCCTAGAAGACATGGCCGTATATAAGGGCTATTTTCTTGGATATTCAGATGACATGTTCGAAATAAAAAGATTTTTTGTAAAGTTTTAAAACTTCTTTGTAGAGCAGATGCATCAAGAAAAGGGCCAATCAATTCCAGAGATATAGGATGCAGGCACTCCGACTCCCTGGTCAGAAGAGCCCTAGGAAATGTCTCCATAGAAAGAGCAAAATATAAACAACTTTTACTATCTTTTAGCAGTGTATTATATTTAGGCTGATGTTGCTTAATCAATCGTGATTCTAAAAGCAAAGCATCGAATTCAGAAGTAGTTTGCCGATATTCTAACGAATTGACTTGGGCCACCATTTTGGCTATTTTAGAAGAATGTTTTGCACAAGGACGAAAATAACTTAACACTCTTCTTCTAAGAATTTTAGCCTTGCCAATGTATAAAATCTGGCCATCACTATCCAACATAATATAGACCCCAGGCCCTTGGGGAATGTTACTTAAGTCAATCATATTCAATATGTTATATAAAAACCCATTCGAACTATTGCTCAAGGCCGCTTACTTTTTCCTTTTGGCAATTCTGGATGGGATAATAATAGGAATTCCATCATTTTCAGGAAGATGAATCATGCGGACCTCTGTTTGAAAGGTATTCTCAACCAATTCTTTGGTCAAAACTTGCTTTGGAGTTCCTATACTTACCAATTTTCCTTTTTTAAGCAAAGCAATATAATCAGCACAATAACCTGCTAAGTTCAGGTCATGGGTCGTCATAATGACCGCAAGTTTTTTTTCTTTTAAATTTTTAATAATCTCTAAAATTTCAATTTGATAGTGAATATCTATATGCGATGTAGGTTCGTCAAGTAATAATATCTGTGGCTCTTGCGCCAAGGCCATGGCTAGCCAAACCCGTTGACGTTCACCACTGCTTAAAGAAAAAATCGTTCTATCTGCAAATTTTTTAGTATCTGTTTGCAGCATGGCTTGCTCAATAATTTCGTTATCTTGCGCTTTATTGGAGAATCCTAAAAATTTGCGATGAGGAATTCGGCCTAATTCAATGATCTTCGCAACTGTTGTATTAAAGGCAACTTGAATTTCCTGCTCAATAACAGCAAGATACTGGGCAATTTCTTTAGGCGACATTTTTCCTAGCTCACTTAGGCCAAGAAAAACAGTCCCTTGCGTAGGTTTTAAAACACCTGAGATGGCCCTTAAAAGAGTGGTTTTGCCAGAGCCATTTTGCCCTACTATGGCTAATATATTGCTTGATCCAATTTCTAGGTTAATATTTTGAAGTAATTTTATATGATTATAACTAAAATTCACTCCGCATATCTTAATATTCATAGAATTTTCCGCACGAAAGGCAATGCCTGATCTAGGATCAAGATGAAGACTTGATATGCAACAAATATAAAAAAAGTAAAGCACCGAAAAATGCAGTGATGACTCCGATAGGTAATTCTGCAGGCTTTGCCAAGATTCGGGCTAAAATATCACATAAAATTAAAAAAGAGGCACCTCCAAGTGCAGAAGCCGGCAATAATAAGCGATTGTCAGAACCCAATAATAATCGCATGATATGAGGGATAATTAAACCAACAAAGCCGATCGTTCCGCAAATACAAACTACTCCAGATGTAAGTAAGGTTACCAAAATTAATAAAACCTTTTTTAATGATTCAGGGTTGATGCCTAAATGGATCGCCATTTCTTCTCCAAGAGCAAAAGCATTGAGATGATGCACGAACATCAGAGCGATCATAGTACCAAAACTTACTAAGATCAACAACGGAAGTAACAAAGACCATTTTGCAATCGTTAAACTTCCCATAATCCAGAAGATGATGCTCCGAAGTTGCTCATTGGGGGACAAGGAAATAAGAATAGCTGTAAGAGCCGAAAAAAGAGTAGATATTGCTATCCCTGTTAAAATTAAGTCAGATGTCGAAATCTTGCTTGCTTGGGAGTGAGCTATTTTATATACCAACACTATTGCAAGTATTCCACCCCAAAATGCTCCTAGTGGTAATGCAAAAGGTGTTGATAGGAGGCCAATACTAATCATTAAAGCCGCGCCAGCCGTTGCTCCACTAGATACTCCTAACACATACGGATCTGCCAATGGATTTTGGAAAAGCCCCTGCATGATCACTCCACAAAGTGCCAATGTAAAACCAACTAAAGCTGCTAATAGCACTCGCGGAAGCCGAATATGCAATAAAATGAAGGCATTTGTGACATCATAATTGATTTGCTCAGGAGAGAACAAGCAACCCCAAAAAATTTGGGCTTGCTCAGCCAATGAAATAGAAATGGAGCCAATGCTAATTCCCATGATGATGGAGATGATTAGCAAAGCAATTAACAAGAAAAAAATATAGCGTGGTTTCAAAAGCCTCCCCTAACATTCGGTGCGATAGTATAATCAGGCTAATCCATTTGCTAAAGCTTACGACAAAGTTGCTCGAATTTTTTGGATCAAATTTGTGGTGGAAAAATTTCCAATTTGGGCTAGACAAATATGCTGGCCACCATAACTTGCTACCAAAGCTTGCTCTGCTGCAATACGCTCTTGAATAAATGTTCCGCCTTTGACATGAATTTCAGGTTGAATGAGCTTTAATAATTCCAAAACATCAGTGGTATCAAAAGGCATGACATAGTCAACGCAGCCTAAACCACATAACATTTCCATACGCTCTAAGAGAGGGATAATGGGCCGTCCCGTGCCTTTATTTTTTTGAACCGAAGCATCGGAATTGATCAAAACGAGCAGGCAGTCTCCCATATTCCGCGCAGCTTGCAAAATCCTTAAATGCCCAACATGAAGTATATCAAAAGTGCCATTTGTCGTAACTAAAATTTTGTTCTGTCGAATGCTAGAAATTTCCTCAAGGGTAATTACTTTCCCCATAGCAAATCGCTCTCTAAAATCTTAAAATCTTAAATAAAGTTTAATAAATTTGGTTTTATGGTTGTCCCGGTGGTTGTGTTTTATCCAAACTAGCCAAATTGTACACAATGATTGGCATTATGCCAAGAAAAAAATCATTGATTATGACGTTTTTTGGGGCTAACGGCTGCAGCCAAAAAATCTAAAATTCGTTGACAAGTTTGACAAGGTTAGTCCGAAAAAGATGTGGAAGGATATGCTTTTGTCATGGTGGCACGATGGTTTTGGCTCCGATCAGGTTTCCGTTGAAGTTCTTCCAGCAAATACGATGTGAATATGCCATTCCCTGCGCGTTCAATGGAAATTTCATTTACCTGCGACGAGGCATCATGATGTCCTGTTGCTGCATCTGGCTTGCTGTGGCTAGTTCTTCACGCCAAACCTGCTGATTTGGGATTAAAGCTTGCCATACTGCTCACTTCCCGCGCTCTTGCGCTATGACACGCATTCAGGAATACCAGTAACTTTCTCGCTGGCAGCTTGCCCAATTCTTCTTTCAGCAGCTTCATTGTATGGTGATAAAAATAGCCGCATTGTTTGATCAACAATGCAGCTTTTTCTAATCTCTAATATTTAAATGAGCTATCTCCAATAAATTCACGTAAGATAGAGGTCGGCGGGATTTCTTTGATTTTTTCCACGGGCAACTCATGGAAATAAGACAAAAAAACCAGCAATCTTTGTGCTTCTGAATATTCAGGCGCGCCTGTTGGTACATTTCTTAAGAGCGGAACAGCCCAAGGTTTTAAAGCAGCAAGCTCATAGATGAGTGCAGAATTAAACATAACATCTGCCTGATTTTGAAATGGGAAAATATAGTGAAAATCACCTCTACGAACAGATGGCCAACGGGATAGTGTTTCCCGCACGCTGTAATTCCTAAATTTATAATCTCGTACAATTCTACGAATCAGCCTTAAGTCTGTAGTCGGAATCCGATTATAGGAATCAATATTCAAAACCGTCAACGGGCTGATATAAATCTTAAATTTTTGAAGTTCATGAATCAATGGCGTAAGTTGGCGATTTAACGCATTAATGCCTTCTAAAATAAAGACTTGTCCAGGCTTAATCTGCAAAGAATGCTTTTTTTCTGGGTTTTTTGCTATTTCCTGTGGGTAAGCATCTTCTAAAAGCAACCGATTTAATCGTACTAAAGCATAACCTTTAGGATTCTGCTTGAGCAGGTCTTGAGTTTCTTTGGACAATAGTATAGTTGCAAAACGCTTTTCTTCGTAAAGAGATAGAGTAGTCAGGAGGCGATTGATTTCTTTTAAGAAATCACTTAAAAATGCCTCATCAATTGGTTCTTTGCTGCTGAGTTTCTGCTGGAAGTTTGGAGAAAAACTTTGGTATAAATAGAGAGAAATTGGGTCAGCAGCATCCCTTAACTTGATGACCAAACTAGAAGGATTTTTAAAATCACCTATGCAAAATAGCAAAGAGCTTTTTTCTCTGCGTTTGCCTGTGTTAAAGTTATAGGATGGCAATTCTACTTCTTGCCCATCTGCCAATTGTCTTAAATGTTCATTTAAGAGCTTTACATCCATAGCATCCAGGCTTTCAAAATCTTGCTCCCCATTTTCATTCCGCAAAATTTCATCTCTGTTTCTAAAATAATCATCTAAAGAAATCGGTATTGCCGTAATTCCATTGACTTTAAGTTGAACACCCAAACGTTTGGACAATGTTGTTTTACCAGAGGAAGACGGGCCAGCAATGAGAATAACACGAATATTATCTTTATCTTGCGCAATACGATCTGCAATTTGAGCAATCTTTTTTTCTTGGATTGATTCTGCTACCCGAATGAGGTCTGAAATGCGGCCGTTGTCAATCATTTCATTGAGTTCACCAATGTCATTGACTTCTTGAATGGCTGCCCATTTTTTGTGTTCTTGGAACACTCTAAACAAGCGATTTTGTTCTTCAAACAATGGAACCCTTTCTGGGGATTCTTTATCCGGAAACCGCAAAATCAGTCCTGGCGGATAATACACCAATTCAAAATCGCGTAGATATGACGTATTGGGAACAATTCGTCCATAAAAACTTCCCAATGTATTGCCACAGCGATAGATAGTTACTTTTTCTGTAGGATGATTTTTCAAGAGGCGTGCTTTGTCAAGCATCCGACGTTCTTCAAAAATTGCAATGGCTTCTGCTAAAGAAACCTCTTGATGGTCAAATGGCTCTGGATTTACCACTAATCTACGCATATTTTTTTCTAACTGCTGCACAATATCATGCCGCAATTGAATCCCTCGTATTTCGCAATATAGACCGCGGCTGATTGAGTGCATGACTTCCATGGAGCAGCCTGGAAATAAATCTTCTACAGTACGCCATAGCAAAAGGACAAGCCCGCGTTCGTAGATGCGGACACCAGCATAGCTGGTAAGGTCCAACGGTTCGAGCACACAATCTTTGACGAGTGTGTACCATAGATCTGCCTCTTCTCCATCAATTTTGGCACCTACGATTGGGTTTCCAGATGACCTTGGACAATTGGCCTGAAAAAAATCATGCAATGCAGTGCCAATTTTTACGTATAGGGTTTCTTCTCTCTTTTGTTCTTTTAACAACACGCAAATTGTGTCTGGAGGATTGGGTGGGTTGGAGGCCTCCGTATGATTTTCAGATAACTCCATAATGTTATAGTTCTCCATAGTCGCTAATTAAATTAGAAAAATAAAGCCCAAGGAAATTCCTTGGGCAGAAGACGGGAATACAGAATTGCTTGCTCGCTTACTTATGCATACGATAAGTAATGTATTGAGCCAGCATTCTCACTGCCCTATCGGCGTTGCGAAATACTGGAATATTGTGTTTTTCCAAAAGGTTAACCATAGGCTGGTAGAGTTCTCCAGCATCAACCACGGCTAGCAAAGGTTTATTGGAAGTTTGAGCTAATCGAATGAGGCGTTGTGGCAAACTGGTTTCAGCATCAATATTTTCTTTGTGTTTAGAGCTAGCCTCTAATGTAGTAGTTACAGGGGAGAAAGGGACAATGCTGACAATAACAGCATCAATATACGATGCAGAAATCAATGCTTTGGCGCATTCTTCATAGACTATATCATTCGCGCTAGGCGTGATGTCCAATGGATTGCGGATGTTTGCAATTTCCAGCAATTTTCCTTTTTGATAAATCTCAGTGATTTTTTGGATTGTTTCTGGCTGAAGTTTGGGAATTTCGAGTGGACTGCCTTGTGGACTAGCACTATCGGCCATTCCTACGCTTTCAAAGCCAGCATTGCTTAATAAGCCAACGCGATTGCCTTGGATTTGCTTTTGGTCTAAATAGGTAAAAAGACGAAGGCTATCTTCAAAATCTTGGAATGAATCAACCCAAAATATTCCAAGGTTCTTCAAGATATTTTTGCAAACTTGATACTCTCCAGCAACTGAAGCCGTATGTCCCAATGCTGCAGATTGTCCTTGGCTGGTTTTACCTGCTTTGTAGCATAGAATTTTTTTGCCATTGGCAATTGCTTTTTCTGCATATTCTGCAAAAGCAAGTCCATCCAAATAACCAAAACCTTCAATATAAAATGCCAAAAGCTGGATTTCTGGATTATCCATAAAATAGCCTAGATAGTCCGATGTGCCTAAATCCAATTGATTGCCTGTGGAAATTGCATAATAAAAATCTGCATTGAGCTTGCTGATTTTCGTGATCACAAATGCGCCGCTTTGGCTCACAAATCCTATCTTATTGGGTAGTGTCCGGCCTTTCGGTAGCTTATGCTCAGGAATGAAAAAAGTATCATACAGCCCAGGAATAGATCGAATCCCCAGACAATTGGGACCTACTAAAACTGGGGCATCAGGCATTTGTTGCACAATTTCTTTGAGGTGTGCTTCAATTTTTTGGCCTTCTCCTTCTTTTTCGCCCATTCCTCCTGGAATAATGATGATGGATTCTGTGCGATTGTATTTCAAGAGCTCTTCAATGATTTTAGGCGTTTCTGCAGCATTGACAGCAATGACAAAAAGGTCAGTCTTTGAGGGAAGGTGCTCTACATCAGGAAAGCAACGGCATCCATCTATTGCATCTACACCTTCTTTAAGCACAAAGATTTTATCTGGAGCAAAACCATTTTGAACAATATTATTGAGTATGATTCTGCCCATGTTCATGGCTTTGCTAGAAACTCCAACAATGCCAATGCTTTGTGGTTTTAAAAGTTTTTGTATCTTTTGTAAGTTTGGCCGGCGACGTAGCCCTTGCATTTCATTGAACCGAATCTTAGCATCGAGTGCTAAGAGCTGGCCTTGATATGCCATGATTGGGTTGAATTCCATTTCTTCGAGGAGAAATTTTCCATTGCCCCAAGGACTGCAAAATTTCGCAAATTCAACCAAACGCCATAATGGCTTAAAGAAATCATCATCTGAAATCACGCGTTTACTACCGCGTATTTTGCCGCTCAGTTTTTGATACATTAAGGTATTGGATAGATGCTTTTGAAAACGTTCGAATGTGGTCGTGGGCACAAGATCATTTTGAACATTGGCTTCACTCTGGATCAACTGCCCCAAAAGATCTGTTTCTACCCCGCCTAGGCCAACTGTGATGATTTGGCCAAAGTCTTTGCTCCAACGAATACCAAACAAAATTTCTTGGGCAAAGACACCTGGGTGATATTCCACCAATTCGCATAGAATCATGCCATAAAAGCGGGCATTTTGCTTTTGGCAAACCTGTTCAAAATGTTGCCACACTGTTTCTAATTCAGTCGCAGTTTTAGGAATAATGCGTACTCCGCCCACATCTGTCTTATGAAAGATATCAGGGGACACCACTTTAGCAACGACTTTGTTGCCAGGTAAATGCTGCCAATTTGCAGGTTCTAAGCCTTTTTTATCTTGAACAAATGCAAATGCAGGTGTCCTAAATTCAAGCAATTGCAAAATACGATAAATTTCAGGTTCAAGTAAAGTTTTGCGAGATTCCTGCCAGATATTGGCAAAGATTTGCTCAATTTGTGAAAAAATTTCGTGCATCCTACATTCCTTTTGTCAGAGAATTTCTGCACAGAAACTCCAGCCTATCTTTGAAGGGAAAAACCTATTATTTTTGAAGGGAAAAACAGGTTATAGCAAAACGCGCGCTACAGCTTTTTTCCAGCCCATGTACAAATTTTCACGTTCGGGCTGGCCCATTTGGGGAGAAAAAAGACGTTCGCATTGACGTACCTGCTTCACTTCTTCTGGACTCGACCAAAAGCCAGTTGCTAAACCACTTAAAAATGCGGCTCCCATTGCAGTGGTATCTTGAATTTTAGGCCGATCCACAGGAACGCCTAAAATATCTGCTTGGAACTGCATCAAAAAATCATTTTCTACCGCACCACCATCTACTTTCAAAGAATGGAGCACGATACCAGACTCTTCATTCATGATTTCAACAATATCCCTGGTTTGATAAGCAATCGCTTCCAAAGTCGCTCGAGCGATTTCAGCTTTCCCAGTTCCTCGAGTGATGCCTACTAAGGCACCGCGAGCTTCGCTATTCCAATAAGGTGCGCCTAGTCCAACAAATGCAGGAACAAGATAGACTCCATGATTATCCGGAATAGATTGAGCTAGCGCCAAGGTTTCTGAAGGCTTATTGATCATTTTAAGTCCATCACGTAGCCATTGCACAGCCGCGCCTGTTATGAAAATCGCTCCTTCGAGTGCATAAACTGGTTTTCCTTTTGCATCACAGGCTAAGGTTGTCAAAAGTCCCTTTTGAGACAATGTAAATTTGTCACCAATGTTGATCAGCAAAAAATTGCCTGTTCCATAAGTATTTTTACCCATGCCTGGGTCCCAGCATCCTTGCCCATAAAGCGCTGCTTGCTGATCTCCAGCAATTCCAGCAATAGGAATGCGCTTTCCATCGAAAAGGTATGGCGCTGTTGTCCCAAATGTAAAGGATGAGGGCTTCACTTCTGGTAAAAGATTTTCAGGTATATTCAGCAAATTTAAAAGTTGTGGGTCCCATTTTTTCTCATGGATGTTGAATATCATGGTACGTGAAGCATTGGTGTAATCTGTCGCATGCACGAGCTTGTTCGTAAGTTTATAGAGTAACCATGTATCTATCGTCCCAAAGGCAAGTTCTCCCAGATTCGCTTTTTGCCTTGCTCCTGGGACATGATCAAGTAACCAGGCGATCTTTGTCCCAGAGAAATAAGCATCTATCACTAAGCCAGTTTTTTGCTTAATCAAGGCTTCATGGCCTTGCTCTTTTAATGTTTGGCATAGCGGCGAGGTTCTCCGGCATTGCCATACAATGGCATTGTGAATTGGATGGCCAGACTTACGATCCCATAGAACTGTTGTTTCACGCTGATTTGTAATCCCAATGCTATGAATTTGCTGTCGTCCAACTTTAGCTTCTTTGAGAACTTGCTCAATTGCGGCTAATGTGATCTGCCATATTTCTTCAGGATCATGCTCTACCCAACTAGGTTGTGGATAAATTTGGGTAAACTCTTGCTTAGTCTTGCCAATGATTTCACCCCGGGAATCTACCAATACAATTGTAGTACCTGTGGTTCCTTGATCAATTGCCAAAATATATTGGCTCTCAGTAGTTGTTTTCATTGCTGATTCCACATTCTTGTAAAATTAAGCATCAGTTATGCAGACTTATCTCATTGCTGCACCAATGGACAATTACATGCTAGTCCGCCGAAGTAGTTGTTTTGAATGAACTTGCTATGAGATTAGATAGTAGCTCCAATTGGGAGTTCTGCAAAAAGCGTTATAATCAGAATTTTTTACTGGAATCGAGACTGCCCGAAAATGAAAAATGGAAAAAAGCTAAGTTTTATAGTATAATTTTCATGAACCAGTTTTGCAAGCATTTTTTTTGGTTTAACACATTTTCATTCTTATTGTTATAAATTTTATTTTTGGCATATAAATTGCTAATCCGAAAGGAATTTAGGTTATGAGAACGCATTCCAATAATATGCTTGTTTTTGGGATTACCTTAGGATGCTTTTTGGCGATCTATGTAGCTATCGGTAGCTTGGCAAGTTCGATGAACTTTAAAATAGAGATCATCCAGCATATTTCTGATTTGTATGTCACCTACAATTATCAGCAAACCTTGCTTGCTAATTTACAAAAAATTCTCATTGGAGCATTGTGGGCATTCGCTGATGGATTTTTAGTTGGTTCCTCTTTAGTATGGCTTTACCAACATTTTGACGCAGGCAAAAGCCATTAAGTCGGTAAGAGCAATGAAAGGCCTGTAAGTTTTACTTTACTTTATCGTAAATCCATTCCAACCCCTTAGCACCTAATCGTATAGGCCGTAATAAATAGTATAGCGGATAGGCAAATTGCGGCATTGGCAACATTTCATATTCTGAAACAGTTGGCTCCAAAATTCGGACCAGATATTGCAGCCTAGTAGGCCAAGTTTCTGCTAACGTAAAATTAAGCTTAAATTTATGGAAAAAAGTAG
>JAKLHB010000094.1 GCA_022710345.1 Planctomycetota bacterium | reverse complement strand
AAGTAATTTGATCCATTGCCTGGCTCAGTGATTCCCAAAAGAACGAGCCGCACATCACAATGCGGCTCGTTCTTTTTTAGTTTTTCCAGGCATAAAAAATGACATTTTTGAGCCACAACAGCCACAATCCGTTCGAACAGGACAATAGTTTAGTTGCGTATTATGATTTATGGGCGTGTAGAATAAATGTCTTTGATTTGACCTGCCATGCCTGCTTTTTCTTCTTCCATAGATTCCAACCGTTCCAGGATTTCCAGAACATGCTTGTGCAGATTTTCCTCTCTGTGAGTCTCTTCTGGATCATCTGGATAAAACAATGGATACTTAATAGCCCGAATGCTGATCACGATGGTTGGCTCTTTTGTGATAAAGATCACATTCGACATCCGATTCCATTCAATTAAATCAATTCGTTCCAAATGCAGTAAAATCGGGATTAATTCTTCTATTTCTTTCTTCATAAAATCTTGAAGCGCTCTTAAAAATGTTGCCTTTTCCTTGCGGTTCACTAACCGTTCCAATAAAGCCTCAAAAATCTAAAGTAGATTGTTGAAAGCGTTTATCCATCGGATGAAAAACGAGTTTCGCTCTCCAAGGCATTTGAGGAAAGAGCATCCCCCGGTAAAATGTTTGGAGTCTTGCTTGTATACATTTTTTTGAGCCTTTTTATTTGTTTCTGCATTAATTTTAGTGTACAATCATCCATGATTTGCTCCTCTTTGACGTTTTTTTTATTTTATCATGAGGAGTAAATCTTTTCTAGCTATAAACCTCAAAATATCTCTTTCACAGAAGATCAATCCTTCCGGATTCTTTATTTACCTCGGATTTATTCATGCTGAATTATTTTTCACACATTACTTAAAAATCCAAAACCTTTGCAATGCAAATCAATCATTATTTTTGTAGGAGATTCAAATGGCAGATAACAGCGAGTTAGAACGAGCCCTTTGGGCAGCGGCTGACAAAATGCGGTCCAACATGGATGCGGCTGAATATAAGCACGTAGTTCTAGGGTTGATTTTCCTCAAGTACATTTCTGATGCCTTTCATGTCTTGTACGCTAAACTGAAAGACGGCAAAGGTGAATTCGAGAGCGCAGACTCCGAAGACCCAGACGAATACCTCGCAAAAAATATCTTCTTTGTACCTGAAAAAGCCCGCTGGCAGTATTTACAAGATCGTGCCAAACAGCCTGAAATCGGCAAATGGATTGACGAAGCCATGGAAGCCATAGAAGGTATTAATCCACCGTTAAAAGGCGTACTCCCAAAAATTTACGCCGACCCAGAGTTAAATAAACAACGCCTGGGAGAACTGATTGATTTGATTGGAACGATTGGATTGAAGGAGGACACCCATAAATCACAAGACCTGCTCGGTCGAGTATATGAATATTTCCTTGGTCAATTTGCAGATGCAGAAGGCAAAAAAGGTGGCCAGTTTTACACCCCCAGGAGCATTGTAAAACTCTTGGTGGAAATGCTCGAACCGTATAATGGCCGTGTATATGATGGCTGCTGTGGCAGTGGCGGTATGTTCGTGCAAAGCGAAAAATTCGTGCTCAACCACCAGGGCAATATCCGAAACCTTTCGATATTCGGCCAGGAATCCAACCCGACCACCCTGCGCTTAGCACGTATGAATCTCGCGATCCGAGGCATTGATGCCAAACTAGAACTGGGTGATACTTTTCTGAACGACCGTCACCTCGACCTCAAAGCAGACTTCATCCTTGCCAATCCTCCCTTTAACATCAGCGACTGGAGCGGGGAGCAGCTACGCGATGACATCCGCTGGCAATATGGCGTACCACCTGTGGGCAACGCCAACTATGCCTGGCTGCAACACTTCATCCATAAACTCAGCCCTCATGGAATCGCAGGCATTGTCCTTGCCAATGGCAGTATGAACAGCAACACAGGCGGCGAAGGCGAGATTCGCAAGCGCATGATCGAAGCCGATTTGGTGGACTGCATGGTCGCTGTGCCCTCGCAATTGTTTTATAACACCATGATTCCAGCCTGCCTGTGGTTTTTATCACGCAACCGAATAGAATCAGCGACCCACCGCAACCGTTTGCATGAAATCCTGTTTCTGGATGCCCGCAAACTCGGCACCATGATCAACCGCCGCAACCGAGAGCTGAGCGATGCCGACATCGCCCTTATCGCATCTACCTACCATAGTTGGCGTAATGTGGGCGGCACATATCAAGATAAAGCCGGGTTTTGCAAATCCGCCACCTTGGACGACATTCGCACCAACAACTACGTCCTCATGCCCGGCCGCTATGTAGGTACAGAAGAAATCGCAGACGACGGCATCCCCTTTGATGAAAAAATGAACGCCCTAACCACCAAACTTGCCGAACAATTTGCCAAAAGCAATGAATTGCAAAAGACCATCCGCGAGAATCTGAAAGGAATTGGATATGAATTCTAAGGGATGGAAACGTATGAAACTCGGACAGTTAGTTGAGATTAATGCAAGGTCAATAACTAACGATTTTTCATTTGAAGAAATTGAATATATTGATACATCATCTGTCACAAAGAATAGATTTGAGCATCTGCAAAAACTTAAATTTAGTGAAGCGCCAAGCAGGGCAAAAAGAATTGTGCAAAATGGTGACACAATTTTTTCAACGGTTCGTCCCATTCAAAGGCACTTAGGATTTATCAAAAATGCACGGCCAAATACAATAGCATCTACTGGTTTTGTAGTTTTAACACCAAAAAAAATTTATCCTGAATTTCTTTACTATTATCTTTCTCAAGACTCAATCATTTATTATCTAAATGGAATTGCAGAGACAACCACTACAACGTTTCCAGCATTTAGACCAGATACACTGGCAGACTTAGAAGTAGAAATTCCTGATGATATTCAAATTCAACACCGCATCGCTTCCATCCTCTCCGCATTGGATGAGAAAATCGAACTCAACCACCAGACCAATGCTACGCTCGAAGCCATTGCCCAGGCTATTTTCAAGGAATGGTTTGTGGATTTCCATTTTCCCGGAGCAAATGATACACCGCCAATTGGAAATACGATGGCCATTGGGCCAGCATCGTCAATTGCCAAGGGCGACCGGCCGGTCGCCCCTACACCGCCGATTGGAAATACACGGATGATTCCCAAAGGATGGAGATTAGGCAAGCTAGGGGATATTTATGAGACAGCATCAGGTGGAACTCCAAGTAGAAAAAAGAATCAATATTATGAAAATGGGGTTTATCAGTGGGCCAAATCAAAGGAATTGAATGGCTCTTTTATTATTACTACGGAAGAAAAAATTACCGATGATGCTATCAGCGACTCCTCTGCAAAGCTATTACCAAAATATTCTGTCTTAATTGCGATGTATGGAGCTACTGTAGGCCAACTTGGCATTCTTAGCAATGAAGCAACGACAAATCAATCAATTTGTGCCTTTATCCCAAGTATAGATTATCCCTTTTCCTTTATTTATCAATTTTTGAAGTACAATCAAAATATAATTGTTTCAAGAGCGGTTGGATCGGCACAACAAAATATTAGTCAGGAGTTGCTGCGGAATTTTGAATTGATTCTTCCTGATATCTCCATCATAAAAAATTATCATACTATTGTTGCTCCACTCTTATTCACCATTGAAGCAAATATTAAACAAGCTCACACCCTCGCTTCCATCCGTGATGCGCTCTTGCCCAAATTGATGAGAGGGGAGATTGATGTATGAAGGATGGCCAACCAAAACACCATCGGCATTCCATCAGATTAAAAGGATATGATTATTCACAACCGGGTGAATATTTCATTACTATTTGCACGTACCATTACAAATGGTTGTTTGGAAAGATTATGGATGGAGTAATGCGGTTGAACGAATATGGCGAAATTGTGTTGAATGAATGGAAAAAATCTGCCCATATCCGCGCCGAAATAGAATTAGGTGAATATGCCATCATGCCCAATCATTCCCATGCAATTGTTTCCATAATTTGGATCCCCGATAGTAGGAGCACCCCAAAGCAATGTAGGGGCGACCGGCCGGTCGCACTTAGCGGCGAACAAAAACCGATTGGCCCATTGATTGACCCCCAACGCAAAAACCGATTGGCCCATTGATTGGCACCTCAAAGCAATGTAGGGGCGACCGGCCGGCCCTTAGCGACACCAAACAAAAATCCATTGAAGCATTGATAGCGGGATTTAAATCCGCAGTGAGCAAACAAATCAACCAAAAACGTGGCACGCCTGGTAAACCTGTCTGGCAACGTAATTATTGGGAACACATTATCTCGAATGAACAATCGTATCAAGATATTGTATCATATATTGTGGACAATCCAATAACATGGGAAATGGACAAACTCTATTCACAAGGCCAATCATGATTTTCTACGAATCCGAAATTGAGCAAATCGTGCTTGAATTATTGTGCGATGTGAACGGCTATACTGTCCTGTATGGTCTGGACTTGACAGAAGGCAAAAATCCGGAGCGTGTTTTGACCGAAGCAATTTTGCAAGCACGCCTGCGCTCCGCCATAAATCGCATCAATCCACATATTCCAAACGAAACGCGAGAATATGCCGTGCAAAAAGCCCTCGTAGGCGTGAATTCTATATCCTCTCCGTTCATCATAGACAATAACGAGGCCTTTCATCGCCTGCTTACCGAAGGCGTGGATGTCAAATTCAGCATGGGCGAAGGAAAATCACGTACGGATAAAGTTTGGCTGATAGATTTTGCTCATCCCGAAAACAACGAATTTTTAGCCGTCCATCAGTTTACCTTCATTGAAGGAAATGCCAGGAAACGCCTAGATATTGTATTGTTTATCAATGGCTTGCCGCTGGTTTTTATCGAGCTCAAAAACGCCGCTAATGAAAACGCCGATGTTCAGGCTGCATTCCATCAACTGCAAACCTATCAACAGGCCATTCCTTCTTTGTTCACGAGCAATGCTTTTCTCGTCATCAGCGATGGTTGGTTTGCCAAAGTCGGAACAATTTCCAGTGATTATGCCCGATTCATGGAATGGAAAAGCATAGATGGTATTTGTGTGGTTAAGCCAAAATACGAGTCAGAGATAGAGCCACTAATCAAAGGGCTGCTCAACAAAAGGACTCTACTCGATGTCATCCGCCACTTCTTGGTTTTTGAAAAGACCAAAGAAAAGACCCTGAAAAAAATGTCGGCCTATCACCAGTATTTTGCTGTCAATAAAGCCATCGCATCCACAATCCGCGCCACTGCACCGATTGGTCCATCCAGCACAATCTGGAATTCAGCCGCCGAATCATTGGCAGTGTATGAATTATCCAATGCGGATCAGCAACCCAAAGGTGATCGTCGTGCCGGTGTGGTTTGGCATACACAGGGCAGCGGGAAGAGTCTTTCGATGGTATTTTACGCGGGCAAACTGGTGCTCGCTCCTGAAATGAATAACCCTACAATTGTGGTATTGACCGACCGCAATGATCTTGATCAACAACTCTTTGAAACTTTCAGCAATTGCCAGCAGTTACTCCGCCAGACTCCTGGCCAGGCGACCAATCGCGAACATCTACAAAAACTGCTTTCAGTAGCATCAGGCGGCATTATTTTTACCACTATTCAAAAATTTTTGCCCCTTGCAGGAGGACAGTCGCCCGCACGAATGCCTATCCTCACGGAGCGTCGCAATGTGGTAGTGATTGCAGATGAAGCCCATCGCAGTCAGTACGATTTTCTGGATGGCTATGCTAAACATATACGTGATGCCTTGCCGAATGCGACCTTTATTGGTTTTACTGGTACCCCGATTGAAAAAGAAGACAGAAGCACCCAGGCAGTTTTTGGCAATTACATAGATATTTATGACATCCAGCAAGCGGTTGAAGATGGTGCCACAGTACGTATCTACTATGAAAGCCGCCTGGCTAAAATTGAAATTTCAGAAACTGACAAAGCAATCCTTGATGAGTGGGTTGAAGAAATCACCGAAGAAGATGAGCTTACTGATCGTCAGCGGCACTTTGCCAAATGGACAAGCAAAGAAGCTGTGGTTGGCAGTACCAGTCGCTTAAAGCAAGTCGCTGCCGATATTGTTCATCATTTTGAACAACGCCTGAGTGCAGTAGATGGGAAAGGCATCATTGTCTGCATGAGCCGTCGCATTTGCGTAGCATTGCATAAAGAAATCATTCATATACGTCCGGACTGGTACAACCCTGAAGACGACCAAGGCATTATCAAAGTCATCATGACTGGCTCTGCCAGCGATCCACTCAACTGGCAAGAGCACATCCGCACCAAAGACCGCCGTAAATTGATTGGCAGTCGTCTGAAAGATCCACAAGACCCTCTGCGACTGATCATTGTACGTGATATGTTGCTAACTGGCTTTGATGCCCCATGCTTGCACACGATGTATGTTGACAAACCAATCACCGGGCATACCTTGATGCAAGCCATTGCACGTGTCAATCGTGTCTTTGGTGACAAAGAAGGCGGGTTAGTGGTAGATTATATTGGCATTGCCCAGGATTTAAAAAATGCGATGCTCGTTTACTCGGCCAGCATGGGCAAAGGAAAAATTACCTTTGATCAGGAAGAAGCAGTTGCAAAAATGCAAGAACTATACGAAGTGGTAGTAGCTATGTTTGCGCATTTCAACTATCGCCATTATTTTGCGCTCGCTTCCGAAGCAAAACTCAACTTTATCCTCGACGCAGCAAATTACGTTGCTGCACTATCCGAAGTTCAAGAAGGCAACATTGTTCGCAACGGCAAAGAACGATTCAAAGAAAATGTCATTCGCCTGCAAAAAGCCTTTGGCTTAGCAGTCCCGCACCCAAAAGCCTTTGCAATTCGGGATGATCTAGCTTTTTTCCAAGCCATCAAAGCCCGTTTTGCTAAATTTGATGATCAGGTCCGAACTTGTACTAACCAAGAAATCGAAACCGTGATTCGGCAAATCGTCAACGATGCTATTATCTCCAGCGAAGTGCTTGATATTTTTGACGCTGCAGGCATTAAAAAGCCTGATCTTTCTATCCTATCGGATGAATTCCTTGCTGAAATTCAAGGCATGGAACGCAAGAGCCTAGCGATCGAGTTGCTCAGACGCTTACTTCATGGCGAAATCAAAACCCGTGCGCAGATGAATTTGGTTCAGGGCAGAAAATTTTCAGAAATGCTAACTGAGTCTGTAAAGCTCTATCAAAATGGTTTGATTGACTCCGCTCGCATCATCGAAGAACTCATTCAATTGGCAAATGACATTCGCGCTGCTGACCAACGCGGCGAAAAGCTAAAAATGCGCCCCGACGAACTCGCTTTTTTCGACGCACTCGCTGATAACCCAAATGCCGAAGCCATTTTAGGCGGCCAAACACTCAAGCAGATCGCTCATGAACTGGTCGAAAAGGTACGCCAGAACACCTCGATTGACTGGCAACTCAAAGAAAGCGTACAAGCCCAGCTCCGTGTGCTCGTCAAGCGCATCCTACGCAAATACAAATACCCGCCCGATGATCCTACAACGGGCGAATATACAACTTCTGTGACAAAAGTGCTAGATCAAGCCGAGTTGCTGGCAAATTTTTGGACAAAATAGCCGGATAGCCCATATTTTAAGTAAGTAGTGAAAATAAACTCAGCAGACGTACAAGCCATAAAAAGTTTTTTTTCATTCATTCCGTGAGACCATACGCACCTATACACGCATAATATTATGATTATGAACAGCATTATGCTAGGTATGTGTTCAAAAGAAGCGTCTGCGAGCGATGCCATGTAAAAAGACACGGTGGCAAATGGTCATGGTCGGCTGTTATGGACATGATAGACTCCATAGTGCGCCGATGTAGTTTCTAACATTTGTGCCCTATAACTATAGGAAGTACAAAGGCTTAACGCCACTGACCTAGATTTATCCGAACTAGACTCGGCTAGGAAAGGAGCTGGCGGAAAGGGGGCATCAAAAGGCTCACATCAAGCCTTAGATGTTCTGTCTAAGATGGTTACGATTACGTACAGGAACTATGTTAAGTCTCATGTGGCCCTACTGTCGGCAGATCAGCATCGAAAGATGTAATGATGTTAAATGACCTTCGGGGAGAACTAACTTGTTTAAGGAGGGTTCGTTCAAACAGAGTTCTGCACTGTCCCCGACACTAACCTGTAAGCAGGGATAAGCATTCAGCTAACTATCATGAAGGTTGAATGTAGAGAACGCATAGAATCTAAAGCCATCGCATTAAATGTTAGAGATGAACTTCGGGATTTACATACAGCCCCGTTCTGCATGGATGCAGGACCCAGTTAGAAGGAAAGTGTAGGGGTGTATATAAACAGAGTTTCAATAGTAGGGGTAAGACAGACCCGAAGTGAGACAGAGAAAGTCCTTAAGGGAATAACTAAATTGGAGATGATATGAGTAACTATATTTTGATCGGAAACGACAAAATTACGGCATACGTAAAGCCAGTTGAAAATTTCCTTAAGAGGTTGTATTTCCGCAGCAGAAAAGACCCAAAAGCAGTATTCACTGGTTTATACAGAGAACTCAAATGGCCAAAACTTCTAGCGTATGCTGCTCTTAGAGTCTTGGGAAACCAAGGAGCATACACAGAAGGCATTGACAATGTTGCTAAAGGACTATTCCTAAGAACGTTTGAACAGCAAATTAAAGACATACAAGCCGAAATAAAAGAAGGCATTGACCCATTGGCTGTCAGGAGAACCTGGATACCAAAGCCTGGAAAGGTTGAGAAAAGACCATTAGGAATACCCGCAATCAGAGATAGAGTTATACAAGAAGCTATAAGACTAATATTAGAAGCTATTTACGAACCGACATTCAAACGTAATTCAGTAGGTTTTCGATGTGGATTTAGTACCCAAGATGCACTGAAGGATTGTTGGGCCTATATGCAGCCATGCAAAAAGATGCAATATGTCCTTGAATTCGACATAAGGAAATTCTTTGATAACGTTGACCATGAAATCCTCTTCAACATCCTAGGAGAAAAGATTCACGATAGGAAGCTAAGAATTGCAATATGGAAAATAATGAAAGCTGAAATCTATGAAGAAGGTTCTTATAGCCCAAATCATAAAGGCGTTCCGCAAGGAGGCGTTATCAGCCCCATTCTAGCCAACATCTACCTGGACAAATTCGATGACTATATGATACAATTAGCCGATAAATACACAATAAATATGATTAAAACCAGGAAGCGCAAAGATGGAACGGCCGTATGCCATGAAAGTGGCCCGTACGGTTTGGGTTAGCATGGGGGGTGAGAACCTTCCATGACTAACATACACCTGTTGGCTGTTTTAGCCAAGCCGTTTTTTCATATAAAGCTCTCCAATGGTGCTGTAGGTATCAATTTCATTGGGGGATGTGTCGCCTTTTGGCCGGACGCAGAGGATTTTGATGTCTCGCAGGGAATAGACTCCTTCGCTGTCTTTGGTCACATCTTCAAATTTTACGGTTACCACAATGCTTGGTAATACTTCAATGCCATGTCGAATCCCTGCTGAATGTCGCATTTCTAGAGTTTTGCCTGTTAGCAAATATTCATTCACAATACGTTGAATGATCTCGAAATTATTTTCTTGGGATAAGCCTTCTGCACTTCCGATTTCTCGCAATTCCTTGTCGTCTCGGCAGGATAAAAGATAGGAACTAAAAACTCTTGGACCGCCGCCTGTGCTCGTGGCCCAAAATGCTCCGGTGATGAGCAAATCCAACAAAAGGTCTTTCTTTTTTTTCAGCCAGTCATTGCTGCGTAGCCCTAATGCGTATGTAGCTTGAGGCAACTTGGCAATGGCTCCTTCATGGCCTTGCTGGCAAAAATAGCGATACCATTTTTCTAATTCTTGGGCGTTTCCGACTTCAAAGCCTTCTGCAAGGACAATTGGCAATGGCATCTGGAAATTGCTCAATGGCTGGACTAAGCGTTCTAAAAAAAGCCTGCGTTGGACAAATGGTAGGCTAGTAAAATCTTGACCATTGAGATATAAAATATCGAACAGCACATATTTCAATCGAATGGTACTCTGTGTGCTACCTTGGATATGTTGATAGACTTCATAGACCGTGGCTTCTCGTTGGCCGTGTACCTCCCAATCCAACACTGTTCCATGCAGCTCGCCGTCTAAGATAAAAGAGTGTGCTCCAATCTTGATCAAAGCTTGGTCAAGGCCTATGACCAAATTGAGCCAATCGTGTTTTCGTCGCGTGAATGCTGCGTATTTCACTCGACCCCAAGCATTGGTCTCTTTATGGCATAACAGGCGAATTCCATCGTATTTGCATTCTACCCATACAGGAAATTTCATCCGTTTGGGATCTTCTAAGGTGCCAGCCAAAGCAGGGCTGACAGGATTTAAAGGCTTAATGACTAATTTATATAATCCTTCTATTCCATTTTTTTCTAATATTCTGGCAACTTCAAAGATATTGCTTAAAGCAATGCCATTGCTAATGACTTTGTCCGGAACCTTGAATTGTTCTGCAATGGCTTGACTGATGAGTTCCGTGCGATATTCATAGCCAAAATTAAGCCTGCGTAGGATGAGGCGTACTAAAAAATATCGTTCCAGTCTTCCACAGCGAGCAAATAAATCGTTCAATAGGCGCTTTTTTTCATTGGTCCGTAATTTGGGCAAATTTCGGACAATCACCAATGCTTCTTTGGCAGTGATGGGTGGATCAGATCGAATCAAGGGACAGTCTTGAATAAACAATGCTCCAATATCCCCGATTCTGGGCAAAACTTCTCGTAGTTTAAAGGCAGAGCGTAGTTGTAGGCTGGATAAAACTTGAAGTAGGGTATCTTGCCCCATTCGGGCAACTCCTCCTGAAAATGGGTCTCCCATGAGCAAGGCTACTTTTTCAGATAAATCTAAGCCAATCTCTTTTTGGCAAAAAAGTTTTACCAAGTCTTTGTTCTGCATGGTTGGTTTTTGCCATTTCAGCCCAAACAATTGCCCTACCTTGGTGCTTGATAGCCCACTGAGAGGTAAAAACAATCCTTGAAAAAGGCTAAATAAAGGAATAGAGTCCAAGGAATCATCATCGCACGCTGGATTTTCTTGCAAGATTGAGCGCAAAGCAAAGCAAGTGCTAATAGGAACTTGCAATAATTCTGCAATATATTCAGCGGACATCAATTCATTATTTAGACCTCGGCTGACTTGCCTATATGCTTCTATAACTCCTTGTTTTATAAGAAGTTGTTGGATGCTATTATCGCTAATGATTTGCATATATGCCCTTGTCAATATTTGGTTAACATTTTCAGTAGTTATAAGTAATGAAAATTTTCAATATAATGGTACGGATCAATAGTTTCTTTGAGTTGTTTTCCCAAAAACCTTATAATGAAAAAAATTTATCTTGTAATTGCCTTTTATCGCAATTTTTGCTATATTTTTGATAGTCTTTTGACCTTGTGCCGCCAATTATAGCGTGGCAGCGAAAAGAAATCAATCATTGGTCGGTACAAAACAAGAAAGTATTATTTTTGACTGCATTTTTTCCTTCGTTCTTTTACTTTGTATGCTGTTGTGGCGTTTTTGGCTTTATTTTTGATTCCATAGAAAGGCAAGATATGGAATTTGTAGAACAAACCCAGCAACCAGAATATCTGTGCAATCTAGGTCTGATCTACTTTGATCAAAGAGAATTCCACGATGCATTACGACATTTTCAAGAAGCTCAAGAGATCTATACACAACAAAATAACCACTCTGGCATTGTTACTTGCCTGATGAATATTGCTTGGATTCACGATGCAAAAGATAATTATGAAGCTGCCATGAACTATCTGTATCAAGCATTGTGCCTGACTACCCAGCAATTGCGTGATGTCCAAAAAGCAGCGGAAATTGCGGATGCGTACCATATTGTGAGGCGGCATCTTGCAGAACGAATTGAAGAAAAAATGTTCGAACTTTTGGTCCAAAATCAACTTAATATTGGAGAGCTCATGAAGATGGAGCAGACCGCCTATTCTGCAAAACGATTTCAGGAAGCTAATTATATCTACGATAAAGCGCTCGCAATGGCTTATCTTTTGAATGATCCCTCTGGGATGATAGATTTGTATCGCCATCGCAACGATCGCTACAGTATACAAACAATCGTCACAGCTTCACTAGAATAAGCTAGATGTTTCCATCAAAGCAAAGGCTTTGGATTACAATTTTGCAATCCAAAGCCTTTATATTTTGGGAGTTGATGTTGCTTTCAAAAGATGACAGCCTCAAGTCTTGCAATCAATTCTTTGCATAATTCTTCTAGTTGTATTCGCCGTGATGCTTTAAACAAAAGCACATCGCCTGGCTGGATCATTCTTGCAAGGGAATCTAAGGCATCCAAAGGATGAGTAAAATGGAAAATTTGCTCCTTAGGAAATCCGGATTCCATAGCAGCATGAGCAAGACCAGCAGTTTCAGGTCCTATGGCAAACAAGATTGTTGCTTTGCCAGGAACTTGCTGGCCTACCCATGAATGCCAATATTGGGTTTCTTGACCTAGCTCAAACATGCTGCCTAAAATGGCGATTTTGCGTTTACCATGGTAATCTTGCAAAAATTCGAGAGCGGCTATCATCGCTTGGGGATTGGCATTATATGCGTCGTTGATTAGGGTAATATTGTTGCGAGTCTGAATATCCAGGCGCATGGGTGGTAATGTGGCCTTGCTGAGAGCATCTTGAATTTGGGCTAGCGATAGCCCTAAATATTGTGCCACAGCAATCGCTGCTAATAAATTTTGGACATTATGCCTGCCTGGAATTGGAACCCTAAATGCAAATCCGTCTATTGTAAATAAAAGACCTTCTGGTGTGGATCGAACATTGGTAGCCACCAGGTCTCCACTTTGTTGGCCAAAGAAAATCACCGTGCCTTTGGCCTTCTGGGCAATCCTACGGCACGCTGGATCATCTCCATTGGTGATCAGGATGCCGGTCTCCATACCTGCTAAAAGTTCACTTTTGGCTTGTTCAATACCTGCAAGACTTCCAAACCCTTCTAAATGTGTCGGTGCAACACAGGTAATCACACCCATGTTGGTTCCACTAACCGGCTGAGGTGTTCAATTTCTCCCAAATGATTGCCGCCAATCTCTAGCACAGCAAAACGATGCTCGGGCCTAAGCTTTAGCAAAGTTAATGGAATGCCAATGTTGTTGTTGTAGCTTTTGGGTGTTCGCAAAACATTATAGACACTGCTTAAAATATGAGCAATGAATTCTTTTGTTGTGGTTTTGCCCATCGAGCCTGTGACGGCAATTTTGGTCACAATAAATTTTTTTCTATAATCTAAGGCCAATTTTTCTAGGGCAGATTGAGCAGATGGCACGCGGATCACATAAGCCCTGGTCGCAAGTGGCATATCTCGTTCTATCACAACAGCGTTGGCTTGTTTAAAGATAGCATCTTGAACAAATGCATGGCCATCGTGCTGATCACCTTGCAATGCAAAAAAGCATTCACCAGGCTGAATGGTTCTGGAATCTGTGCTAATACCCGAAATGCTTGGATTTTGGCCGTTTTGTACGATTTGGCCTCCAATAATCTCTACGAACTTCGCAATTTCCCATGTATGGCTGAACATATCTATTCGTAGCAGAGCCTAATGATATACGAAAAATTTTTACCCTTTCATGGCGCAACTGAGAAAAAATTTGAACCGTTGCACTAGGATACTACGCCTTTCTGAAAATAAATAAAATAGGCATGCTCATGAACACAATGCATATCGTATGATTGGCGTTAAGCATTCAGATAGTCTTCGAGCCTTAGTTTCATAGGTAATTCAGGTCGTGTGAATTCTTTTCCTGTGGTATGCATGGGTCGTGTGAGATCAAAGCCTACTTTGGTTGTCTCTTTGGTAGCCATATCTGAAGATGGATCCAATGATGAGCCTTTCTCGTTGGTTTTAATGGTCAACCCACGGTGGCCTTGAAATCGAGTAGCCATGGCCCACTCAATTTCTAAAGGATTTTCAATATCAATATCTTCATCTACCACAAAAACATGTTTCATGGAACTATGGCCTTGGAATGCTGCTAAAATGGCTTTTTGGCCATCATCTTCATGATGTTTGCGAATTTTAACAGCACCATGTAACCAAGAACATCCTCCTGGTGTGATATAGACATCAAGGCATTCACAGACTTTAGAAACTTCGCGAAAAACAGTGGGCTCCCTGGGCATGCCCATGAGTATCTTATGTTCCAAATCACCGGGCAAGAGTGCATGGAACACAGGGTTTTCCCTGATCCATATCTCACGAACTTGAGCAACAGGCTGCTTGCGTACG
>JAKLHB010000093.1 GCA_022710345.1 Planctomycetota bacterium | reverse complement strand
AATTCCTGTTTCTGGGCTTGAACCAGACCAAACGTATGAATACACTGTTCAAGCTGAAGATTACGCAGAAACATATTCTTTTAAAACCGCGCCACTGCCAGGTACACGCAAAAGCTTTACATTTGCTTATGCAAGCGATTGCAGAGCAGGCCAAGGTGGCGGAGAGCGCAGCATCTTTGGGATGAATGCGTATATCTTGAAAAAAGTCCTGGCCATAACGATGGCCAAAAAGGCAGCTTTTTTCCAATTCACAGGCGATTTCATTGATGGTTACAATGATAATGCAAATACATCCCTCTTGCAATACCAAAATTGGCAGCGGGCTGCAGAGCCATTTGCACATTATCTCCCAATCTATGCAGGGATGGGCAATCATGAAGTGCTTGTGCACCGATTTGATGATCAAGGGCCGTATGGCATCCAACTTGATAAATTCCCATTTGCCACAGATTCCACAGAAGCTTTATTTGCAAAAGTCTTTGTCAATCCAACCAATGGCCCAACAAGTGAAGATGGTGCAGTGTATGATCCTGACCCTAACACCATAGATTTTCCAAGCTATATGGAAAATGTTTATAGCTATACCTATGATAACGTAGCCATGATCGTGCTCAATTCAAATTATTGGTATAATCCCTCGCTGCGGCACGGAGATAACCTGAGTGGTAATTTACATGGCTATCTCATGGATCGGCAAATAGAATGGCTTACTGAAGCCCTTGCTAAATATCAGGAAAACCCAAATATTGATTGGATTTTTGTGACAGCCCATACACCAGCACTCCCCAATGGCGGGCATAAGGGAGATGCTATGTGGTACGATGGAGATAATCACTGCAGATCAATCGTCGCAGGAAAACCCGTGCCCAAAGGCATCATTGAACGCAGAGACGAACTTCTTACATTGCTGATGAAACATACCAAAGTCGTTGCTTTTCTTGCTGGGGATGAACACAATTACAATCGAATGCTGCTTACAAAAGATGATCCAATATATCCTAAAGACTGGACTGGACCTAAGATTACCGAAGCCTCCTATTTCAGAAATCTTTGGCAGATCACCAATGGTGCAGCCGGTGCACCTTATGCTGCCCAAGAATCCATGCCCTGGACGGGATCTGTGAAATTTTTTACCACATACCCCACGATTGTATTCTTCCATATCCAAGGCAAGAGTGTCAAACTAGAAGCTGTCAATCCAGATACCTTAGACACCATAGACCAAGAACAGCTATACTAACCTATTTAGCATACAACACTTGTCGTTAGAACCCGTCAAAATTATCTTCCAGAAGAGGACGAAAAATTGCTTTTCGTCCTCTTTGATTGAAGGAAAATTTTACCCAACATGATGCCTTCTCATTCTATTGTTTTGTTTGATGGCGAATGCGGACTTTGCGTTTGGAGTGTCCAATTCATCATCCAGCATGATCCTCGGCAAATTTTTCGCTTTGCACCTCTCCAATCCATAACAGGCCAGACGTTATTGCAAACGCATTCCTTTTCAATAAATTATCGAGAATCCATTGTGCTAATCCAACAAAGCCAATGCTTTACCTATTCAACAGCAGCCCTAAAAATTGCCACACAATTGTGCTTTCCATGGCCAATGTTTGCCGCCTTTTTGCTCGTTCCACGATTTCTCCGAGACCATGCCTATCGCTGGATTGCGCAACATCGCTACCAATGGTTTGCACCCATAGCCTGCTGGAGGCCAACCCCAAAAATCCAAGAACGTTTTTTGGAATTTTAAGTTTTTTTTAAGTTTTTTTCTTGGCAAAATGCTCTTGATTTTGATAAGATTATCAGACCTCTTTATCCGTAATTGTCAACTCAGGAGCATCTATGACTATTTTACTAAGTAGAGCTTGTGAATATGGTATTCAATCTGTTTTATATCTAGCTTATAAAGGCGATGTTGGCCCCATTCATCAAAAAAAAATCGCAGAAGATTTACATATTCCTACTTCTTTCCTTGGCAAGATTTTACAAATGCTAGTGAAAAAGCATATCATCACTTCTCAAAAAGGCAAATTAGGCGGGTTTGTTTTAGCAAGGCCAGCGCATTCTATTTTCCCTTATGAAATTATTGAAGCATTAGAAGGTGAACATTTTTTGGAAGAATGCATTTTAGGATTCCCAGGCTGCAATGATGATATTCCGTGCCCAATGCACCATGGATGGAAAAAAATCAAGAAAGATATCCAAAACCTTCTACAACGTCATAGCATCGCAGACCTATGCCATAGCCTTCCCCCTAAATTAGACGATATTCGAAAAATTTAAAAAATCTGCATTTTATTATTTGACAAACTTTGCATTTTATCATAGGATATTTTTGGCTCTTTATTTTCTTATGGACTCATGAAATTTTTGCATTTTTTGAAAGGAAACAGACTATGCGTTGGATCATTGCCTTGATTTGTCTATTTGCTTTAATTAGTTTAGGTTGCAATCAAAACCAAGATGAACCCAAAAAAACTGAAGAACCTACTCCTGTTGAACAACCTAAGCCACCTGTTGAACAACCTAAGCCACCTGTTGAACAACCTAAGCCACCTGTTGAACAGCCCAAACCACCTGTTGAACAGCCCAAGCCACCTGTTGAACAGCCCAAGCCACCTACTGACACAACTGTCCAAGTGCCGGTCATCACCACACCAAAGGAACCTCTTGTGATTAAGCCCCAGATTCCTGAAGCTCCTATGCCTGGTGGATACACCAAGAAAAAAGTAGATGATCCAGATATGGTTAAGATGGCCCAACAAGCTATGACTTTGCTGAAAAAAGAGAACCCAGACTGGACATTGGTGAAACTCATGGAAGTTGCCACCCAAGTAGTTGCAGGAACCAACTATTTCTTCAGAATGGAAATCAAAACCAGCAAAGGAAATATAATTTACGATGTGATTATGTATCGCTCATTGGAGAAAAAATTCTCGATCACTAAGCAAGGTATTGTGAAAAGTTAGATTGGATACAACTTTTTTTGGCCCGCGCATGCGCGGGCTTCTTAATTTTATGAACCAACCATTTGTTTCAACCATTGTTTTGAAGACATTCCAAAGCATCACCATCTCAGCGGCAGTCTTGGCTAGTATTATTGGCATTCTTTGGATTGCAACGTACATCCAATTTTCGATCAATGAGCCTCTGACGAACCCTGCCATCCAAAAACTGTTGGCCAAATATAGCCAGAATCTTTCGGACACCCAACTGAAAGAAGATATTCGAACCCTGGATTGGCTGAGCCGAAAAGCATACTTCACAAGTCAAGCTCAGATTCGAATTGGCAGCTACCTTTTTGGGATTGCATGCTTTCTGTCAATATTATTTTGCAAATTAACTTTTGTTTTTCAATCTCAAACCCTTGTTCCAGCACCGATTTCAAAAATATGGATGAGCAAACAAAAACAGCAATTGCGGTGGGCAATCGCTAGTTTTTTAGGAATATTTTGGCTCACAGCATTAGGGGCAGGGCTTTATGTCCGCCAAACATTCATTGAGTTAGATCAATCCATCGCATTAGCAGCAGCTCCGGTAGAAACGCAACCTTTGATTAGCCTGCCGGCCCAAGCTCAGGAACCATTAGCCCAACCGCAAGCAGCAACACAGGTAACACAACCGCAAGCAGCAGCTCCAGTAGAAATGCAACCTTTGATTAGCCTGCCGGCCCAGGAACCATTAGCCCAACCGCAAGCAGCAACGCAGGTAACACAACCGCAAGCAGCAATGCAGGTAACGCAACCAACCCAAGGGGAACCAATGCCAGCAAAATCGGCCGAAGCACAGCCAGCTTTGCCAGACTTAGCTGAACTTCAACAAAACTGGCCATCCTTTCGAGGCTGCTATGGTTTAGGCATTGCAAATGCTCATGAGCCGCCCATGCATTGGGATGGCAAGCAGGGTGTGAATATTCAATGGAAGACCAGCATTCCTAAACCTGGATTTAATTCCCCGATTGTTTGGAAAAATCAAGTTTTTTTATGTGGTGCTGATGCAGAGAGGAAAGAAGTCTACAGTTTTGATGCAATCACCGGTACTTTACTCTGGAAAAGCGATGTTACCAAAATTCCTGGAACACCTGAGCAATTGCCGAAAGTCAGCCAAGATACAGGTTATGCTGCCCCAACCATGGCCACAGATGGGCTTCGAGTTTACGCTTTATTTGCCAATGGAGATCTCGTATGCCTTACTATCCAAGGCCAAATGGTATGGGCAAAAAATCTGGGAATGCCCAAAAACCACTATGGTCACTCATCCTCGCTCATTCTCTATGGCCAAACTTTATTAATCCAGTATGACCACGCCAAAGCCTGCCAATTACTAGGGCTCGATAGCGCTACTGGCAAAATTTTATGGCAACAGACCAGGGAAGTAGAAATATCCTGGGCATCTCCTATTTTAATCCCACGCAGTGATGCAACTTACTTGATCTTGTCAGCGACCCCAAGTGTGACAGCCTACCATGCTGCAACAGGCGCATTGCTCTGGCAGCAAGAATACTTGGGTGGTGAAGTCGCACCATCACCTGCGTATGCTGCAGATCGTATTTTTATCACCAACATTGGAATTGCACTGATGGCATTAGAGCCAAATACAGGGCAAATTGCTTGGGAATGCTTAGAAGGAGAATTTCCCGAAGTCGCCAGTCCAGTTGCAAATCAAGCTTGCGTTTGGATTGCCAATAGTCATGGCAGCATTCGATGCTTTGATGTCAAAACAGGCCAAATTCAATGGGAACAGGAGTATGATAAAGGATTCTATGCCTCTCCCATTCTTTGTGATGACAAAGTTTACGCCATAGACCGAGGCGGCACCACCCATATTTTTGCATCTGAGCCTACATACAAAAGCTTAGGAGAATGCCCATTGGATGAACCTGTTGTTGCAACCCCAGCTTTTATAGGGCGTAGAATTTATATACGAAGTCTGAGCAATTTATTTTGCATTGAAGAAAAAAAATAAGCTTTTGCAAAGCATGAGTTATAGCCAAGCCGCATGCTATAGCCAATGCAATAGTGCGTCATATTGAACAAAGCAATTGATTAGACCTGAGGATGAACAGCAAGAATTCGTTGCGTTTAAATGTGAAAGCCTTGGAGCCTAGTAGTATGGTGGCGAATCCTACTGGGCTAACTGATTTTTAGAGCTACTATATAAGTTTTTGAATGATATTTAGTTAAGCTCGCTTCAAGCATAGTAAAAATTTGCAACAACTACTTTTCCATCCTTGCTAAATGCAATGCCTTCCTTCTCAAGCAGCTCTCGTTTCATTTGCAGTCCGCCTTGGTAACCTCCGAGTGTCCGATCTGATCGAATCGCTCGATGACAAGGTACAAGAAGCGGAAATGGATTGTTGGCCAAAGCGTTTCCAACGGCTCGGGCAGCATTTGGTTTTTCCAAATGGGCTGCGATTAGGCGATATGTGCTCACCATTCCTCTTGGAATCGCATGTTCGATTTGAAGCACTTGTTTTTGAAACTCTCCACACCGATCAAGATCCGCAAGATCCAGAGAAAAGTCCACTGGTTCGCCTGCGAATAGGCTTTGGATTCCTATACCCACAACATCAATCTCTGGACAAGAATCAACACGTATGCTCGGATATAATCCTAAAGCTTGCTGCTCGGCTGTTAGAGCAGGTTTGGGCAGCAATATCCGAACCACTTTTGGTCCTTGATCAAAATGGGCCCAAACAATGTATATCGGGCCATACGGTGTTGGGGTTACAGTTGTTTGATTCATTGTTTTGATGGATCCTTAATTGCTTTGGCTTTTGCGAAGAGTTCGCTTGCGTTCTTCTGTAAACTTCCACCAAGGCAAAGGTTCTTCGCCATTCATAAAGCGAGTAATTGAAATAAAAACATCAAGCACACAAGGATCTTGCTTAGCTCCTGTTTTTTCACAAAGCCTTTTGTACAGTTCATAAGGACATATTCCAATGAGTTGTTTAGGCTCGCAAATGCCAAGTAATCGAAGATCATTCGCAAAGCTTTTTCCAATATTTGGAAGATCAGTGAGTATTTTTACTGTACTTCGTTTGACTTTGCTTGGGTTCATACTATTTTCCTCTCGAGTTTAAAGTTCTTGAAATGGCCTCTAACATAATGAGTATAGCTTATCATGTTATGTCTTCATCAACTAACCTAGAAAAGATGATTAGGAAGCCATATCAGATTATATCTTTCATTAGGAAGTCATATCCAATTATATTTGCCTATTGCACGCAATTTTATTTGAAGATTATAGCAGTATTTTGATGCTTTGACAAAAATGAAAGATTTTTGAGCGAAAAAAAATCTTCTGTTGCATTTTTGGGGAACTTATGGAAGATATATGAATCTAATTGAACCTCGAGAATAAAAGTTAAAATTTTGCAGTTCTTTCAAAAAAATTAGTCATAACCGTGGGCGACCTTATCCCACCTTATCTCTGCGAAATGTAGATAACTTGATTGAGTTTTTCTATTTGTGAAAGGGCATCATGATATGGCTAAACAATGGCTGTATGTTTTTTTCCTATTAGGATGGGTTTTGACCATGACTCCGATGTATTCACAAGGTAAAACCATGGAAGAGCTTTGGCAGGAGATGCAGCAGTTACAGAATGAGCAAAAATATGCCAAAGCATTGGAAACAGTGCAGGCAATCTATCAACAAGCCATGGCTCAAAACGACCAAGTACAATGGAGCAAGGCTTTATTGTACATTGTGGCATTCAACAAAGGATTAAGCAGCTATGAAACCGCAGTGCGGTTTATGATTGAAAATCCCTGGCCAACAGAGCCGAAATATAAAGCAATGATGCATTTGTTTTATGCCACAACGTTGTTTGATTATTACACAACTTATTCTTGGGAAATCAATTCCAGGGAAAAAGTGTTAACTAAGAAAGAAGCTGACTTAAAAAAATGGACAGCACACGATATTTTTGAAGAGATCAATCGTCAATATGCAGCCGCATATCAGTATCGAGAGGATCTCAGCCAGCTTTCTGTGAATGATTTTCCAGAATACATTCGACGTTACAATTATCCAGATGACATTTGCTCAGCATTGTATGATTTTCTGGTCACTCAATGGGTTGGCTTTTTAGGCAATACCACCACCTGGAAGCCTGCGGAGCTTCAGGAAAAATATAAAGTAGACTATGAGCTGCTTGCCAGGGGGCCAAATAGCCGCCAAAGACAGGGAGTGGAATATTTTGGTGATCTTCAGTACCATCCATTGCTCAGGATGGTGTATTTGCTGGATGAATTGTACCACTACAATATAGCCCAGCAACGATTGGGAACAGCATTGGAAACACAGATCCTGCGTATTGAAAAATTGCGAGCAGTTTTTAATGGAGAACAGCATATTGCTGCATTCATTGAACATTTTGCAGGTCTGTTACCTGATTTTGCACAAAATTCATGGTTTGCAGCCGGCCAGCATCTATTGGCTGAATTATGGCAGACCAAAGGTGATCTTGTCAAAGCATACGAAATCGCAATGATTGGATATGCACGCTATCCAGCAAGCCTGGGCGGACAAAAATGCTTGTGTTTAGCAAAAAATCTTGAAGCACCAGCGCTTGAAATCAAGACTATGGGTGTAGATCGCCTAAATACTCCTTCCATAGAAATTAGCCATAAAAACATCACCAAAGTATATTTCAAAGCATACACAGTGGATTTTGAAAAATGGTTCCAACCAAAATCAGCGCGGTATCCAGGGAGCTTAAGTCAAGAGGATATCAACGAAGCCATGCGCAAATCGCCTGTCAAATCATGGACAATGGATTTAGTGGATTTGCGCGATTATCAATCGCATAAAACGTATGTTACCCCACCGTTGGATAAACTTGGTTTTTATCTCATTCTGGCCTCTGCGCGAAGCGATTTTAGCTTTTCAAGCAATAAATTGGCTGCCGCGTATTTTATGGTGAGTGATTTAGTCACTGTGCTTCATCCACGCGGCAAAGATTATGAAATCTTTGTGCTCGATGGAAAAACTGGCGAACCACAAGCCAATGCAAGCGTGTCTTTGTACAGGTATGACTATTCAAAAGGCATCATTCCTGTTGGAACTAAGTTAGGCACGTACAATGGACGTGTGATCATCGAACCTTCAGAAGCAATATCCTATGGTTATTCCTCTTTGTTTGTGGTAGTACGCAAAGGAAATCAAGTCTCATGGCATCCTGAAAGCCTTTATTTCAATGATTTTAGTGCTAGTGATGTCAAGAAAGCTTGTTTTATCTATACAGATCGCAGCATTTATCGGCCTTTGCAGAAATTATATTTCAAGATTGTGCTATGCCATGGCTCGCAAAGCACAGGCAAGTATAGCAGTTGGAAAGATGAAAAAGTTCAGATCACATTTTCTGATCCGAACTATAAAGAGATCGAATCTCTAAACCTTACTACCAACGAATACGGAACTGCGTCTGGGGAATTTGTTGTGCCCAAAGGCAGAGTCTTGGGATCATACCAACTGACCTGTAAATATAGAGATGCCCAAAGTGTTGCAACTGTTCAAGTGGAAGAATATAAACGGCCCACTTTTGAAGTGAAATTGGATCAGCCAAAAGAAACATTGCGGTTGAATGATCCTGCTTCGATTTCTGGCCAAGCCATGTATTATTTTGGGCTTCCTGTCACTGCTGGCAAAGTCAAATATCGAGTGGTACGTGTTCCTGTCTGGCCATGGTGGTATTGGTGGTTCTATCCTTATACTCAAGAAAGCCGTTACACTTATGAGCTTGCGGCTGGCGATTGCCAGTTGGATAATGAAGGCAAATTTAAAATCCCATTTATGCCCAAAGCAGACCCGACATTAGCTAACACCCAAGACATTTTTTATAACTTCAAAGTATCTGTTGAAATCACAGATGAAGGCGGAGAAACCAGATCTGCAACAAAGACATATCCCATTGGTTTTGTGGCTGTACAGGCTCGATACGATTTCCCTTATAATTATTTTTTGCCAGAAGATACCATCAAAATCAGCATCTTCAAGAGCGACCTTAGCAATGTTCCCCAAGCCGGCAGTGGTTCCTATCGCTTATTTAAGCTGCAAATAAGCAAAGATGTACTGACTCCCGATCAATTTCCAACGATGTACGCAACTGACGCAAAAAGAACAACAGGCGACAGCCAACGACCGCGATGGGAAACAGATAAATCTTTGGCCGAATATCTGTATTGCCTGAAAGATGGGGCAATGATTTGCCAGGGTTCTTTAACACACGCCAGCAATGGCGAAGCGTTGCCTGAATTGCCTAAATTGTCAGGTGGTGCGTATCGTCTCTACTATGAGACCACAGATCCATTTGGCAGCCAATATAAAACATATCGAGAATTTATTGTGGCAGAACATGGCTTGAACCTGGGCATCCCATTCTTCTTGCTGGTTCGAGAAAATCACGTTAAAGTTGGAGAAAAAGCTCAAATTTTCTTAGGTTCTGGATTCAATAAACCCATCTTTTGGTATGAAATCCATCAATCCAACAAATTGCGTGATCGTTATCCTCTGTCTCGAACCCAATTGAAGGAAATGACGATCACTGAGGATATGCGTGGCGGATTCAGCCTGCGGATTTGGGCAATGCAAGACTATCGTTTGTATGACAAACAAGTGAATATCTATGTTCCATGGGATAATAAAGAGCTTCAGCTTAGCTTCCATAAATTCCGCAATCTTTTGCTTCCTGGACAAAAAGAGACATGGACAATCGGGGTCAAAGGGCCTAAATCGCAACAAGTCGCAGCCGAAATTTTGGCCTATATGTATGATCGAAGCTTAGACTTATTCGGCACCCATTCTTATCCAGAGCTGTCTTCTTTATATCCAGTCAAAACAGGCCTAAATTTCCTGACCACAAGTGTTGGATATCGCTCTTTCTCTGACCTGGGCCGAGATTGGTATATTTTGCCTCCAGAACCAGCATGGGGACCAGATCGTTTTATTTTCTTTGATAGCTACTATGTTGGTGGCTTAGGTACCCGTTACTATGCAAATGGCGCTGGGGCAATTCCTGAACCAACAATGACTATGCCTGAAACGGCCGCCGCGCCTCCAGAAGAAAAAGCTATAGCCATGCCTCCGCCAGCACCGCAAGCTGTGCAGGTTGCTACTAAGACAACGTCTGCAGAACCAGATCAAACAAAAGCAGCCACACAGCCTACAGAAACCAGGACGAATTTTGAAGAAACTGCATTCTTTAAGCCACATTTGCTAACCGATGCAGACGGTAATGTGCAGATTGAATTTCAGATCCCTGATAGCGTCACTTCCTGGAATCTCTATATCCATGCTATGACCAAAGACCTCATGTTTATGGTTGAAAAACGCGAAGTGATCACACAAAAGAGCCTGATGGTACGGCCGTATATGCCTCGCTTCTTCCGAGAAGGAGATGCTGCGACACTCAAAGTCATGGTAAACAATGCCACAGATGAAGCCATGGAAGGTGTCGTAACCCTGAGAATTTTTGATCCAGACACCAACCAGGACAAAACCCAGGATTTTGGTGTTCAACTCACAGAGCAACCTTGGAAAATGGCTGGCAAAGGCAGCACCACGTTGTCTTGGGACCTCCTTGTGCCCTACAAACTAGGTGGTTGTGCGTTTGAAGTCATTGCTAAGAGCGAAAATTATCAAGATGGTGAAATTCGGCCAGTTCCAATTTTACCGAGCAGAATACACCTGGTTCAATCTAAATTCATCACGCTCAAAGACCAGCAAACCAAGACCATGATGATCAAAGATTTGGAAGATTCGGTAAATGATCCTACGCTGATCCATCAATCTATGGTCGTGAGCCTGGATGCCCAGCTCATCTATTCTGTGATTCAAGCATTGCCATACCTGACACAGTATCCGTACGAATGTGTGGAGCAAACTCTCAACCGCTTCCTTTCCACTGGTATTGTTAGCTCCATGTATGAACGGTATCCCAGCATTGCCAAAATGGCAAAAGAAATGAGCAAACGCGAAACTCAGTTGCAACCCTGGCGAAAACAAGATGTCAATCGTGCAATGGCCTTGGAGGAAACTCCGTGGCTCCAACTAGCCGAAGGCGGAGAGCAAGATATGAGTCGCCTCATCAATGTCTTGGATCCTCAGATTGCCAAAGCACATCGAGAAGACAGTCTTGAAAAATTGCGCAAAGCACAATACAGCAATGGTGCATTCCCATGGTGGGCAGGCGGCCCTCCTAGCCCATACATCACCTTGTACCTTTTGGCAGGATTTGGCAAAGCCTTGGAGTTCAAAGTTGCGATTCCAGAAGATATGTGCCAAAAAGCCTGGAGTTACTTAGGAAGCCATTTTCAAGAAGAATACCAGGGCAAAGATTGGGAAAAAATCGTTGCCTATCCATTCTTAACTTACTTGAACTATGTGTTATCCTGCTATCCAGAATCGTACTATAGTAGCGCATTTAGCAAAGAATGGCGCATAGAAATAGCCAATCATTGCTTTAGCCACTGGAAAGAGCTATGTCCGTATCTCAAAGCATACCTGGCGTTGACCCTCAAGCGCATGAATCGTGACCAAGATGCCAAACTTGTGATGGAAAGCATCATGGACAGCGCAATCACCAAAGAAGACCAGGGGACATTCTGGGTACCCGAAGATCGTTCTTGGCTATGGTATAACGATACCATTGAATCTCATGCATTTGTGCTGCGTACTTTGCAAGAAGTCATGCCTGAGAACAAAGAGCAATTGGATGGCTTAGTGCTGTGGCTCTTATTGAACAAAAAGTGCAATCAATGGAAATCCACTCGTGCCACTTCAGAAGTGGTGTATAGCCTTGTTTATACTATGGATCGCCAGGGTTCCCTTGGCCAGCGCGAGACAGCCAAAATCTTGATTGGCCCTAAGCAATATGATTTGGTCTTTGAACCCGACCAATACACAGGCGAACATCAACAATTTATAATCCCAGGCACAGACATCATTCCACAGACCATGTCCAAAGTTCAAGTCAGTAAAACTGGTCCAGGATATATGTTTGCGTCCATGGTCTGGCATTATTCTACAGAAAAATTACCGCAGGAAGAACGTGGAGATTTCTTATCTGTGTCTCGGTCCTACTACCTCAGACAACACCAAGGCTCTGAATATGTGCTCAAGCCTCTTGCTGAAGGTACACCCATTGCTGTGGGTGATCAAGTTGAAGTTCATCTGAGCATCACCAGCAAACATCCAATGGAATATGTCCACCTTCGCGACCCACGTGGTGCTGGGTTTGAGCCTGAAACACTCACCAGCGGCCATCATTGGGATCTTGGCATCTGTTGGTACGAAGAAGTGCGCGATTCAGGGACAAACTTTTTCTTTGAATACCTGCCTCAAGGCGAATATCCATTTAAGTATCGAATCCGAGCCAACATGGCTGGTGAATTCAGAATTGGCCCTGCCACGATCCAAGGTATGTATGCACCTGAATTTGCAGCATTTTCCAAAGGCCATGTCATTACCATTAAATGACATAAAGCTCAAGTTGGTAAAAGATACTAGATTGAACGTATCTCATTCCTATTTTAGTTGAAACGCAAAAAGGCCACACCATGGTGTGGCCTTTTTGCATAGATGCAGAATCAAATTGCTACATTTTATCTAAAATACGATAGCAACACGCCTGCCACAACAGCAGAGCCAATCACGCCTGCTACGTTGGGGCCCATGGCATGCATGAGGAGGAAATTTTCTGGGTCTTCTTTTTGCCCAATGTAATGGGCCACACGCGCTGAATCTGGTACTGCAGACACACCGGCTGCACCAATCAGAGGATTAATTTTTTCTTTGCTAAACAGATTTATAACCTTAGCAAAGAGTACGCCGCCGGCTGTTGCTGCCATAAAAGAAAATGCGCCAAGAGCAAAAATAGTGATGGATTGCGGGCGCAAGAATGTATCAGCTTGCGTGCTAGCACCAACAGTGAGGCCAATGAGGATGGTAACAATATCAATGAATGCATTCCTAGCGGTGCGAGCCAAGCGTTCAGTCACTCCACTTTCTTTGAGCACATTGCCAAGGCAAAGCATACCAATCAATGGCAATGCACCTGGCGCAATGAGCAAGCACACGAAGCAGGTTAGAATCGGGAATAAGATTCTCTGTCTTTTGGTGGTAGGTGGAGGATTGCTCATGCGAATGAGCCTTTCTTTGCGTGTGGTGCAAAGATACATAATTGGCGGTTGAATCACAGGCACTAAAGCCATATAAGAGTAGGCGGATATAGCAATTGCACCCAGTAAATCCGGGGCTAGCTTGGATGCCAAGAAAATGGCTGTAGGACCATCTGCGCCACCGATGATGCCAATGGCGCATGCAGCTTTCCGAATTCTATCAGGATCACTTGGATCAAAGAATCCTAAAGCTGGAAATTGAGACCCTAAGAAAAGCACAGCTAATAAGGTGCAAAATATTCCAACTTGAGCTGCTGCACCCAACAGAATCAGCTTGGGCCGGGCAATGAGGCATGAAAAATCTGTCATTGCGCCAATGCCTAAGAAGATAAGAGGGGGATAGACACCTTTCACTACACCAAAGTAAAGGTATCCTAGCATGCTGCCTTGCTCATAGATTCCAATGCCATATCCTTTGGGAAAGGGCATATTGCCAAGGATAATGCCAAATCCAATGGGTACCAAAAGCAGTGGTTCATATTCTTTGGTGATTGCGAGGTACAAGAAAAGGCAGCCTACAGCAAGCATAATGACATGGCCCCAAGTCATGTAGGAAAAACCGCTTAGTGCAAGATATCGCACAAGCTCGTTGCCAAGCCATACAATCGCATTCCAAATCGAATCCCAAATCTGTTGCAAAGGAAATCTCCTTGACTTATTCGAATGTCAAAAGGACTTGGTCTTGCTGGACTGTATCGCCTGCTTTTACTTTGATTTCTTTTACTTTACCGCCCACAGGCGAACTGATATTTGTATTCATCTTCATAGCTTCCAGCACAATTAAAGGCTGGTGTTCTTTGACAGTATCACCAACACCAACTTTAATTTCAATGACTGTGCCAGGAATTGGGGATGTCACATTTTTGCTATCCGCAGAACTGGCTTTTTTGGCACTTGGAGCCGGTGCTGGAGCGACCGGAGCAGCAGGTGCTGCTGGAATTGGACTTGAGGGCTGGCTATATTGAGCAGTGCTTGCATAGCCATATCCAGGATGATCATCGTCTTCTAAAATTTCAACATCTACATCATAAGTTACGCCGTTGACTGTGACACGTAATTTTTTCACTGAAAATTGATACAGAAGGCTAATTCCTGCCTTCTGTCCTCCTTTACAAAATAACATTCTAAAATCGTTGCAATAAATCTAGCGATTGTAAGTTCTTTTGGTGGAATGAGAGCCCATG
>JAKLHB010000092.1 GCA_022710345.1 Planctomycetota bacterium | reverse complement strand
CAAGCCTGTTGGCAAGCGTTTCAAGATCACACGGTTTGCACAAAATGCAATGTTCTGCATGTACAATTGCTGTTCCGAAGCAGATATGCTTTCACAGATCAGTGCCTGTTTCCTTCTTTCAGCCAAAAAGGATTTTATTTACTCCAGGCTGGTACCCCGGCTTGGCATTTCAGCAACACCGGCATCCAGTGGAATAGATTTTTCTTTTGCCTAGCAGATGGCACATTGAAATGGGCTGATCATGCCAATGGCCCTCTTCAATCTATTGGCACTGATGGGAATGGCAATCTTCAAGTACCATGTAAAGATGGTCCGTATTATCTGGTTCGGATTGTGTAAAGGAAATCATCATGTCATTTCATTTTGCTGTTGACCGGGTCACCCAATTCCCAGTGGTCAAACACGACAGACAAGGGTTTCCTGGATACATTGGGTTGCTTCCCATCACCAAGTTCCAATTGGAAGAGTATGTGGCTTGCGGCCAAGCCCAAAAAGATAAGCCCGGAGATGTAGAAAAATTCCTCATGGACGTAGAATTGATGCAGCTCAATACCCCAGGAAGTCCATACGCTTATCCGCCTTGTGTGGAAAAATTAAGGCGAGTCCCTCTCTCTGCCTTGACCCGCGACACTCGTGGCTCTGTGGTGGCAACGAATCTGGATGTTGGCAAGTTTTTGGTGGAAGCTCAAAATGACTTCATTCCTGACCAAGTGCAAAGCCTTTGTCCTCAGACATTCGGGAAATTTGTGGTAACATGGCTTCAGGGCGAACTTTTACCCAAGGATAGATTATCCAAGCTGCATGGCCTCTTTGAACAATCAAAGACCAAAGATTTGCTCCAGGAAGCCATGCGTACATTAGGCAATCAACTTTCAGACAGGGTATTATCGCTCTTGATGAAATTACAAGACATCACACCAGAAGAAGAAAAGGGCTTACCCTTGAGTCATGATCTTTGGGAAATGACCCTATACCGCCAACGCATCTCCCAAACCGCTGGGCACGGAGCTGGTCGTACCTATTACTACTTTCCCATCATCATTGGCACCAACCGCTATTACCCCATTGTCAATGGGACCAAAGACCATCTCATGCTCCAGGCTGGTTCCCCATTGGTGGGATTGCGCCTGCTATTTCAAGAAAAGGAAACAACATGACCATTCAACAAAAATGCCCTTTTTGCTTCAAAGATATTTCCAGCGAGGTTTGGAAAAACCAGGCTGCCATACAATGCTTTTCCGTAGAAAATGGGCATGGGAAAAAATACAATCAGCATGCGTCAGATCCCAATTGGAAGCCTAGTTCAGAGACAATCCTGGGCCAGGATACGATTCCCAATGATTATCGTCAGTCGCTTTCCCACACATCCAAAGGCGCTAGAGTATTGACTTTAGCAGGAGCCAGCCGTTCTGGAAAAAGTTGCTATTTGTTGGCTTTTGCTGGTTTGACCCAGTATCCGAATCCCACTAATCCACTCATATCCAAGCTCTTCCCTGAAGTATATGAGGTGGTGATCCGCATTGCTAAAGCCAAATCTCCGGCAACAGACCCGGTCGGAACTGCGGTTGAAGATGTATTTCTACGTGGAAAACTCCCACGCCGTACCCCTGTTTTACGCAAAGCATTGGCCTATCCAATTATGTTCACCCGCACACGAAAATTTTGGTGCAAAAGGTCGCTACAATCCTCCATTCTCATTCTCAATGACATCGCTGGTGAAGGATTTCGCATGGAAGACCCTGTTCGATTTGCGAATGCACCTAGCTCCGTGCACCTGAGCTATAGCGATGATATTCTCTTTTTCATAGACACCCAGCAACTAGACCAAAGTGCCATAGAATTCGACGCATTCCTGCGGGTAATCCAGAGCGCCATGAATCACCAAGGAACAAGTTTGGACCTCAAGAAAGTAAATCTGCATCTGATGTTTAGCAAGATAGACCTTGCGCAAACCCATCCCTCTTTTGCCCCCATCTATCAGGCTGGCATCACTGCGCCCTATCATTTACCCCAAAATTCAGCTCAGGAAGAATTGGATCAATACCAAGAAAACATGGTCCAGGTACATGCCAAAATGCAAGCTTTTTTGAAAAAAGAAGCACCTCAGTTGGTGCGTTCTGCCAACCAGACTTTTGGCAAAGTTTTTTATTATCCTCATTCTGCCCTAGGCTTTGCACCCGTAGAATACACTGATTCGCTCAATTATGAAGGAGAACTGCCTTTGCAACCAGAATCCGTGCGAATCGCTGATCCTATCCTGCGAATCCTGAAAGACGATGGATTTTTCTAAGCGGAGGGAAATTATGTGTGAATCCCAATACAAAGATTTTTCCTTTGTTGTAGAACTTTATGAACATGCCCTGAACCAACATCAATTTGCACCTTTGCTTCACGGTATACCCACCAATGACCAGGATGACATATTGCAAGAAGCTTTTCAAAAAGTGCTCGAACTAACAGTGTGGTGTGATCGCAATAATGAACAAGCCATTATCGAGAGTTTTCAAGCATTGAGCATCTATTGGATCAAAATTAAAATAAGGCAATTTTGGGCCAAGCAAAATCGCAGCCAAAACCTGCAAAAAAAACTCGCTGCTCAATTGATCCAAAAATCATCCGGAAATTCAATCCATCTGGAGCAAAATCAGGATGTGCTTCTCATCCTCGCATGGAAGTTAACAAAACAAGAGGATGAAGATCCCAATTGCATTCTGCTCAATGCTCAATTGCGGATGAACCTTGCCTTGGCTTTGACAGACCAGGAATCAGACTATGTTTTCTTTCGGTTATTCAACGATGATCAATGTGACAAACATTTTAACTCTTTTGCTCAACTCACAGAATGGATGCGCCAAAACGGTCATCCCACGTCGGACTCCTGCAAGCCATGCAAGGTCCTTGGTCAGGCTCACGAAAAAAATAAGCGTGGCTTAACTTCAGGACGGATTAGCCAAATCAAGAGAGCTGCTTTTGACAAATACATGCAAATTTTGTCCATAGGAGACAAGCCATGACCCAAGAATATGCAGCAAATATAAAAAAATATCTGGCTCTTGCTCAACAGATGTGGCAGCAGCCAGATGAGCTATCCAAAGAAGATCAGCAATTTATGGAAACCTTTGAACAAGCTGCCTGCCTGGTAGGAGCCTCAGCAATTCTCGAAGCTCTGAACCTTTCTACTCAAGAAAGCAGCCATGTTGCACCGTCCATTCAACCAAAAAAATCAGGAGGTATGATTTCCATGCCAAACCCTTGTTTTCCTCATGCTGATGAAGAAGAAAATGATTCTTCTGTGCACTGTATGCGAGTTGCTGCAGCTTCCCTTGCCCAACAACCCAGCCTTTATCTCCCTATCTGCGAAATTGCCCAACAGTGTGCGGACAAAGAAGAGATTGTTTACGAAATCCCGATTGGGGATGAAAAACTAGACCTATTCACGATATTTCCTCGTGATCAGGTCGTGCAGCCAAGATTTCACGACGGCTGGGAGATCCTCGTGGAATACCCTGATCGTCAGCCTAGCCTTGTGAAAAAAACTTGTTTGATCTTCATCACATTCCATGAATTGAAAAACACCCAAATTCATGTCCAAGGTAAAAAAATTCGGATTTGCATTGGGCAGTAAGGAGCATTGGATGAAAGCATTGCAATATGTGTATGGCCGTGTGCAAAAAGGATATGCCGGCTATAGTGGATATCAATTGGCTGGCATCAGTCCTGAGTTATTCGCAGAAAAGCCACTCTTGGATACCTTGCAGAAACTATCGTTTTACAATGAACCTCAAGAAGGCACTCCTTTGCCACGTTTTTCTTTCTTTTCCCCAGATCCCCGGCATGTAGCCCTGGGCCGCAGTGCATTGGCTAGGGATTTGAGTGGTAGCGTAGGCTCTTTTTGCCATATTCTGTTATTTTCTTGGAACCAGATCATCCAGCAACGAGTGTCGCCTGTATCACTTTTGACTAGTTTCCAGTTTTATACCAAGGAAAGCGAATTGCCAGTGGATCGCAGCCTGCCAGCCTTGGACCTGGACGTTCCTGCTCTGCCAGAAGTTCAGGCTCAGGAATTGCCCAGACTCTTCACTCTCGCAGACACGACCGTTGGCTTATCCCCTCAAAAGTTTCCTTTGTTCATCATGCCTGAAGGCGAAATTTTAAAATTATGGCTCCAGTTATTGAGCATTTTGCCAATTTCCTGGCACAATAGATTTCCATTTTCCACATTCTTCGTGGATGCCAATGAATTCCTTACTTCATTTCGGATGGTCTCCGTGCCTTCGACTGCCCATCTTCCATCATTCCAAGGCCCATACCATATCCTGGATATGAGCCAGGATATGGCCACACGCTCCAGATGTCAGAATCCTGACCTTGCTTTTTTGCAAAAGCACATCGAGCACAAGGACCGTTTGCTGGAATTGCTGGATAAACTGGCCTACCCAGACCCTGATCCCACGATCCCTGAATTGCTGCACGATCTGCTCAGCGCTATCCATGATCTTGCGCTATTCTTAGACGCTTGCTATGGCCAAAAGATTTTTGGTTTCTGCCTTGGAGATGAGAATCTCTTTGCCAAGTATTATGGCCAAACCCAGAAAAAATTTGCAGATTTTGCCTCTATGTTTTCAAAAAATCCTTTGATCTTGAGCAAAAATCTCCTATCGTTTTTTTCCAAACGCAAAGATCAAGTTGAGCTAGAAAAGCTATATCTTTTCTTAGCCCATGAGCAAATTCAAAAAGGACAAACCGAAATTTTCAACCATCTTTGCCAGGAGAAAAAATGGAATGATTTTCTATCCGTGATATGCCATCAAATAAATCTATCTGACTTGATGAGCATTGCCAATATTCTAGATCAGCAGAGCCTATACCATGGAGAAGTGCACCAATGGATTGTGCAAACCAGTTGGGAATACCTGCCCAGCGATTCTCCAAAAGCCGCGGATTTATTTCAATGGCTGGATGGCCCTAGTTCATGGCTCGGAAATACCAGCAAAGCTTTGGCATGGTTGTACCAGGTCCTGCATCCAAAAAGTAAAAAACGACAAGATCGCCCATTGCCGATTGACCAAGGCCTGAGCAAAGCTTCTGTTGCCCCCAGCCCTAATGTTTCTCCTCTTGCATCCCTGACGCAACAGGAATACCAACACCTATTACAGCATGCTCGTCCATCGTTATGGTTGAATGCTCGACCTTTAACCTGGTGGATCCAGGTGCTCCATGTTCCTCAGTATGAAGATGCCCTGATTGCCCTTTGCCTAGACATTTGCCAACACCAAAATGCGTATGGCCAAGCCCAATCTTCAAATGCCTGGGATGTGTTGCAAACCTTGGAACAAAATTGCATCTTGGACGAATCCCACCGCGTCCAGTTCCTGCAATTGCTCCAGCATTCAAAGATTCCCTTTCAGAAACTCAAAGCATACCAGAATGCTTTAGCCAGCCAACGGCCTGGCCAAGCCATTCAACTCTTATCCCAACTCATAGACCAGAACCCACCCCTGGTTTTGAAATGCACCCAGATTCTCAAGGACCTGCTCTCTTTTCCCAAAAAAGAAGATCGCTAACACCAGGCAATCCTGTATCCAACGAGTGATATCCAATGCGTAAAGTTCATACGCATTGACGTACCCAAGCAGATACAGGATTTTTTTATAACATAACCAGCATAACATTGATCTTAGCAGGCATAACAGAATGCAACGCGCATTAGGGCTAAAAAGCCGATCCTCCTACAGTCCAAAAGGTCATGCACAGCGTTTCTTTTGCTACAGTAAGGAATATCATCGCTATCGGCGTAACATTAGAAAAATCAGTTGCTAACGGATAAGGCAAAGACTTTTGAATACAGCGTTTCTCGATTGAGTTGAATACAAGAATGGGATCTTGTATGTTTGAGTGCCATGATTGACTCATGCTGAATATTGTATTCAATACGATTGGGAAGCGCTGTAATTATCTATTGCTTTTTTAGCATGATTGAATGATTGATAAATTTCAATAGATTTTTTGATCCCATACGTTATTCGCGTGTATGGGCGGGCGGCTGAGTTATTTTGATCCCATACGCCTGGAGTTTTTGGGCTAAGGATGCTAGGACATGTTCGTTGGGATCGCCGGTGAGGCAAAGGGTGTTGTGGGCAAAAGAGAGGGAAGTGTGAGGCTTGTGTTCAAGGATCGTTGTTGGATAACGTCTTGAAAGCAAATGGATGTGCTGGTTTTGGCTCCCTCGCCAAAGTAACGATGCTCGCTGTTCTTGCACATACGGGCCATCCACCAAAATATCGGTCATGCCCAAAATCTGGGCAATCTCTGGTGGATGAGATATGGCCTGCAGTGATTCCAAAGTATAGCCTGTCCAAAGCAAGATGCTTTTGCCCTCGGCTTTGATTTTCTGGATCAAGGGCGCTAAGGCTATGGCCTGAAGCAATGGTTCGCCACCTGATAGAGAGATGCCCTCCACATTCGCCTTACGACAAAGTCCGATAATTTCTTCTGGTAGGACCAGGTGCTGCTTTTGTATGGCCAGAAAATTTTGATTGCAGCATCCAGGGCAGTTCTGTTTGCATCCTTGTAGCCATAGCACTAACCTGGTTCCTGGGCCTGCGGTATGACTCAAGATATCCATGTCCGCGATGTTCAATCGTGGAAATTCTTCTGTATAAAATTGCGGAATTTCATTCATGATCCGCGGTCCCTTCTCGATGTTGGAAAAAGTCGCGCACGACAGCGGTCTTGCGCAAGGGCAAATCCCCTTGTTCATACCGAAATTCACTTCCAACACCCAATTCCTTAAGCTTAGCTTCCAAATCCAGATATGTACCTTCACATTGACCAGGAGCATAGTTAGAAACACTGCGCACGGTTCCATCTAATGCAAAATCAAACGTAAGAACACCAAACACAAAGGTATCTACCTCTAGGTGCATGGGTTCATTGGGATTGCTCAAGCATGCAGTGCCCACACTAAATCCAAGCTCTCGGCAAACCTGCGCTACTGCCTCCACAATGTACAGCCTTTGGGCATGCTTTTGTTCACGATCTTGGATCTTCTCAAAAGCTTGATTCCAGGAAGTCTCCAATTGCGCAATTGCCTGCTCTTGATGAGCATCATTCCCCGACGAGGCGGCCAATGCCTGTTCAATATTTTGCAGAATGCTTTTCCACTTCTGCTCAAACGCCTGACGCTCTTCAGGTGCCCAATAAAGCATTCGCTCTTTTTCTTTCTCCATTTGGCTGTGCAAAGCCATGATTCGGATTTTCATGGCCAAATTTTTTTCCGTAGCCAGGCATTTTTTCAAAATCACCTCCAAATCCTGAACCAAATTTTGGATTTGCTTTTGTTGATCTTCCACATATTCCAGCCCCTTTTCTTTGAGCGATTGCGGCCGCAGCATGTTCTGCATGCCCACTACCTTTTGGCGGGCAATTTGACAACGTTGCGACAATTCTTCCAAAGCCTTGCCTATACTTACATGCGTGGTACTCTCCTCCTGCAATGCGCTTAAAACAGCTTCTGCCCGATGTAATTTTTCCGAAACCTGCTGAAAATCCCGAAACAAATGGGCAATGCCTTCTTCTAATTCAGCCTGTGTGTATTTCCGACCACTCATCGTTTAACCTCCTAGATATGTGTTCAAAAGTTTATATAAAGCACATTCCTTTGAAAAACCCATTCATGGTATATTATGTTGCCCGAATATCTACCTGGTCATGAAGAATCCCAATGTGAAACGTCAATGCTTCTGTGCTCCCAGAATTTTCTACGCTTTTGAAAAACCCTTCATGGTATATTATCTTGCCCGAATATCTACCTGGTCATGAAGAATCCCAATGTGAAACGTCAATGCTTCTGTGCTCCCAGAATTTTCTACGCTGAGGAGGCATTGAGCAAGGGGCCCGAGGATTTCGCTGTCCAATGCATTCATGACCCCGCGGCCGCCAAACTCACGGATCATCTTGCCATATTGGTTAGTCAGGAATTCAATCACATCAGTCCGATATTCCAGGTGATAGCCTTGCTGGCTATATTGCTCGGCAAATCGGGTTTTGAGAATCTCCAGGTAATTTTTGATGGTTTGCTGAATGATATTGTCTTCGGTGATGAAATTAAAGGGAACAATGTTGTTCCCGATTCGGTTCAATAGCTCAGGTCGTGAGATTTCGTACCTGTAGAATTCATGGACGCAGGAGATAAAGTGTTCTTGAACCGCTTCTTTTCCTTTATGTATGGCTGCACGGAGCCTCTCGCCTTCATTGATGGGGCGTTTGTTGATGTCCTCGGTGCGGGTGCCAATGTTGCTCGTGAAGATGATCACGGTTTCAGAAAAAAACACCGTTTGACCATGTGAATCAGTAAGTCGTCCATCTGATAGGATTTGCAAGAAAATATCCAGAATTCGAGGATGAGCTTTTTCAACCTCATCAAACAATAAAACTGAGTAGGGCTTTTCTTTGACCGCATTCGTCAGGATTCCGCCCTGCTCATAGCCGCGATAGCCAGGAGGCGCGCCAATGAGCCTGGACACTGTGAAGTCCTGACCATATTCACTCATATCGAACCGCAGAAATGCCTCTTCATCATCGAATAAAAGTTTGGCCAATTTCTTTGCAAGCATGGTCTTGCCTGTGCCAGAAGGACCGCAGAAAAACAAGATCCCCCTGGGCGGCATGGAAGAGCCAGTGCGAAGTAAATTGCTCACGCCTGTGCGTGCTTTCCAAATCATCTGTATTACTTTGCCAATCGCTTCATCCTGGCCTTGGATTCCTTCCTCCACAGTGAAAAAACGCATGGCATTGCCAAGCTTTTCCAGCGTGATTCGACCATAGTAATCCTGCGCATCGCCAAATTTAAAATACTTGATGGCCCGTTCTACTTCCCGCAATGTGATCGTATGAGATTGGCCTTGCTGCTGATTTTGCAAATGCTCCCGTAACGTAATCGTATGAGATTGGTCTTGCTGCTGGTTCAATTGGCCTTGCTGCTGATTTTGCAAATGCTCCACAATTTTCCGAATGTGCTCCAACGCAAGCCCATCTGTCAGGTTTGCAAATCCTTCGGCACAGGCAAGCCCAGGACATTGCTGGACAATGAACTCATATCTTTCCTCAAATTCTGGCATAGGAACAGCCACCAAAGCCGTTTCTGGCGAATTCTGGTAAAACTCCAGCGGAATCATTGCCTCTGCCAGATACACCAACACCAGCCGATCTTCAACAGACAGCCTGTGGATGAGCTTTTGCAATAACAGCAACAACATACCTTCTTCTGGACTATAGGATGATCTAAACGGCAAATATAAATTCGCATACAACAATATCCACATTCGAGGCCGCTGACGCTGCACCAATGGCCCCACGTCAGTTTGCCGACTCTGCTCTGATGAAGCCATTTGCCGACTCTGCTCTGATAAAGCCATTTGCCGGCTCTGCTCTGATGAAGTCTGAGCTATTTGCTGCTTTGGATTCAATGGATTCATGTCCTGATACATGCGCCCCAGGTTCTGCGCCAATGTATTCTGCATGCCCATTGTCCCGTATTCTGGCAAAGCATCCGCCTCCAAACGATCCCCGGTACCTTGGCGCAACAACTTTGCTTTTTGATACGCATCGTAGCACACCAATTCCCAACGATCCCAAAACAAACGAGCCAACAATTCTTTCAAACCACAAATATAGGTCACTGTACTTGTCTTATGCACATAGTGATCTTTGACATTCCCATGCAAGATCACAACCTGCTTGCTCGCCATGGTGTGCACCAAATTCCTCTGCCACACCGGCGGCCATTGTTTTTCTCTTTTCAAAGACATTGGATTCTCCTTTAGCAAGGAACCAAGTGAACATAGGCATAGATAAGCCACAAGAAGGAGAGAAAGAGAGGGAAGAACCAACGACAGATTTGGAAACGGATGGGGAGAGACTTCTCTAGGCTGTCAGCAATGATGATGTCGAGGCGAAAGATTGCGCCGAAGCCCAACATAACAAAGATGCCAACGAACCCCCCGCCCAAGACCCCGCCCAAGAGCCCGCCATACACGCCGACAACGATGCCAATGACGATGTCGGAGATATTGCTGACGATATTGCTGACGATGTCGCCGAAGATGATGCAACTGGGGATGCCAATGAAGATGCCAAAAGAGAGACCCATGTCGCCAACGATCCACCCAACGATCATGCCGACGATCCAAGCGAAGATGATGCAACTGCCGATAGAAATGCCAATGTTGCCCACAATGCTAGAGACGATGCCAACGAAGATGATGCTCATGCAGAAGCCACAGCCGATACTTCCTTCCTCATCACTAAAATTTAAATCTTCTGCCTTCCATGGCACTAATATTATACTTGCAGCCAATAAAACTAGCAAGAGGGTAGCTATCCAACTTGGGTAAATCAATCCTTGAATAAGAAAATAACCACCATAAGGATAGAGCATGGAATATAGGCTGCACAAAGCTCTTCGGCCATAAAGATTTCCTGGAAGCTTAGAAACTAAAGCCAAGCTACCGGACAATAAGGATAAAAGTAGCAAACACCACAGCGGCAGACTGCGAGAAAAGGATTCCCAAATTACCCCTTCTTTTGTTGTTCCTTTCCAATCATGCACTGTTATTATATGATCTCCATATTGCATCAACAAAACCAGGCTCAAGCTACAAAGAAACAGGGGTGGAGCCCATTGCAGTACCCATCGAGCAATGGGCAATACCAAGTTAGCGAGCAATTCATGGAAACGACCGTATTCTGCAACGATGGTCAAAAGTGGAAATAAGGCGATCACGAATACAAACATGGCCAAAGCAAGGCAAGACAATACCATCGTCACACCCAAAACAACTGGGTTTTGAAGGATCCATGCTGTGAAAGAGGATGGCAGCCATAGTGTAGCGACAGTAAAAAATCCGCCTAGCATCAGCGCAAAGCTTGCCAACAAGGCCAGCCATGGAATCCAGTCATCATGCGCTTGGCTGGATGGTTCTGGAATCCGTGCTATGTTCAATTGTTGAGCCATAGGAAGCCCGCCACGTATATTGGGCGAGGCAAAACGATCTGGGATGTTGCTGAAAACTTCCTGAACACTGGATATTGGCAAAATCCCTTGCAACGTACTTAAGGCAGCAGGATTGCAAGTGCCTTCGATGTACAAGCGATTGAGGTATTTTTCCACGGTCAGCTTGTGAGAGATGCTTGACCAGATAAAACCCGATTTTGCAACATCTGCTTCACGATTGCCAATAAACCAAATTATGATGGCAAAGTTTAGGAAAAAAATTGATCGAAAAAATATTTTTTTGTAAGCCATTGGCAATCTGGTAACTTGGGTTATTTTGTACGCACGTTGGCTGAATGCCAAGATTGTTCAGCGCAAACCTGCATCGTTAGGAAGGCATCAACCGGACGCTGTAATAGGTGAGCCATAAGGCAGAGAGCAACAGGGGAAAGAACCAGCGGCAGAATTGGAAACGAGCCGGGGAGGTTTGGTCTATGCTGAGGATACCGATGATGATAAAAAAGAAAATGCCGACGCTCATTCCGCCGAAGATGCCGACAATGACGATACCAATGATGACAACACCCATGACAATGCCTGCAATACTGCCTGCGACACCACCGATAGCGATGATGCAGATGCTAAAGACAACAATACCAAAGATGCCGCTGGTGAGGAAGGCACAGGTGCCAATGATGAAAAAGGTGATGACAGTGCCCATGAAATAAATCGTTTCTGCAATGTCTTTTCTTTCCCATGTCACTAGCGTTATACCTGCCGCTAGCAAAGCTAAAGAGAGTGCTCCTGCCCAACCGGGATGCGTTAGTGCTTGGATCAAAAAATAAGAACCACAAGGATAGAGCATGGCATATAGGCTGCACACTCCTCTTCGAACATAGCGATTTTCTGGAATCGTAGAAAACAAAGCCAGTATCCCTGCTACCAATGATAGCAGCAGCATAACCCAGAGCGGTAAGGTGTGAAAAAAAACTTCCAAACATTCCCAATTTGTACCTGGATTCTGGATTCTCCAATCCTGCACTTTGATTGTTTGATGCCTATGTAGCATCAGCAAAAACAGGCTCAAGGCACCTAAAAATAGAGCTGGAGTCTGGCGAAAGACCAAGCTCGCCAAAGAGAATAAAAACCTAGCCAGCGATTTGCGAAAAAAACTGCATTCTGTGACCATTGCAAAGAGAATTAAAAAAGTGACGTAGATCAATTGGCTAAGCTGCTCCATTGTGGTAAACGCCGAGAAATACATCCATCCGAATAGAGCTAGCGTTAGGCATCCTACCAAAAGTAGCCAAGGCATCCATTGGGACAGCCAAATAAGATGAACATGGCTAGATATTTTCGGAGGTTGTGCTAAAATCAACGGCTGAGGCATGGGAAGCTCGCCACGTATATTGGGTGCAGCAAAACGATCTGGGATGTTGCTGTAAATTTCTTGGATACTGAGTAATGGCAAAATCCCTTGCAACGTACTTAAGGCAACAGGATTGGAAGTGCCTTCGATGTACAAGCGATTGAGGTATTTTTCCACGGTCAGCTTGTGAGAGATGCTCGACCAAGCTACGGTTGTGTCCTGGATTTGGTACAAGGTAACCGGCCAAACCGCATGACGGAATTCTGCCCAGGTGGGAGTATGGCCTGCTTGGTGGTCCCAATCTGCTAGACTCCAGTCAGAAAACGTAGGACCCAGGCTTGAGGAAGCCAATGTTGTTAGTTTGCTCCCGGCGGCAATCGTAGCAATGGGAAAATCTACGGCAATCGTAGCAGTCTCTACCGCACTAGTCCAATATGTTGCCAAATTTTCATGACAAAGCCAGACCCATACCTGGCTTTGTCCATAGCGTTCATGGAGGATTGTAGCGTTGCAGGAAGGACAATAGCCCTGCTTGACCAATGGGTGTTTTCCACAATGCGGGCAATGTTGTAAAAATACTCCGCCAAATAACCAGGCCAATGGCGGCAGTGGCTCATGGCAAGATTCACAGCGATACCAACGAGTTTCGGTCTTGCACTTTGGGCAAAAGGTTCCGACTTTTCGGTGATGGGCTTTGTCATACCTCCACCCAGCCGCAGCATACGCCAGACATAGCCCTGCGGTGCTCATGATTCCAATGATCAGCACAATCACAATGATTTTGGATTCTGTTCGATACCCTAAAATATAGGATGAAATCGTGATCAACACGTTGAACGGCACCAGGTACCAAAACACCTGCACCAATCCATTGTGCCATAAGTCTTTGAAATACCAGGAAGATTTGATTTCCATACTTTTCTCCTAGATAAAACCCGATTTTGCAACATCTGCTCCACGATTGCCAATAAACCAAACTTTTATCGCAAAGTTTAGAAAAAATTGGGCGAAAAAATATTTTTTTGCAATCCATTGGCAATCTGGCAACCTGGGTTATTTTGTACGCACGTTGGCTGAATGCCAAGATTGTTCAGCGCAAACCTGCATCGTTAGGAAGGCATCAATCGGACGTTGTAATAGATGAGCCATAAGGCAGAGCAACAGGGAAAAGGTGGGAACGGCTGGCGGCTAAGACTGAGGTGTTGACGAAGATGCCTATAAATCTGACGCAGATGCTTACAAAAACAAATACGCAAATTATTGCTAAAAAAAGCTTATGATGAAGCCGAAGATAAGGCCGGACTCGAGGTTGCCGAAGAATGGGGCGATATTGCTTCACGGTTGCCAATAAACCAAACTTTTATGGCAAAGTTTAGGAAAAAAATTGGGCGAAAGAATATTTTTTGCAACTATTGGCAATCTAAGAATATCATGGTAGAATGCAACCGGCTATGGAACATGATTTCAAGTTGTGCTATAGGCTTTAGGATCATATATCCACTGCTTTGTTTATCATAATCGTTCAATGAGCATCTTTGGTATTTCGATGGCTTGGTTTTAAGAGCACTGGATATAATTGCTTATGGGAAAGCCAATTTTGTAGTTGTCAGCATGTTATTTCCTTGGAAACTGGCTGGATATAATTGCTTGTGGGAAAGCCAATTTTGTAGGGCTTCACTTATAATGCGAATGATACCAATAAACTAACAAGAGAATATGAGAATAAGATAAAATTTGGGAATGCAAGTGTTTTATATCAAATAAAATAGGAGAATTCCGTACCATACCATAAAAAATTTGCTTTCACAAAGGTATGGCAATGATTGGAATTCTCCTGCCAGATAAAGTACCAGGAATTTTTCCTTGGTGCAATAGTAAATAATCAGACGTTTCCGTAACTAGCCAGAAACAAGATAATATGAGAATAAGCTAAAATTTCAAAATGCAAGTGTTTTTTTTTGAAGATAAGAGAGAAATTTCGCATGTGAAAATCGTCAAGAAATGCTAGACAATTCATACCTATAGGAAGTTTCCGGTGCCCCTTCA
>JAKLHB010000091.1 GCA_022710345.1 Planctomycetota bacterium | reverse complement strand
ATGAATTGTCTAGCATTTCTTGACGATTTTCACATGCGAAATTTCTCTATTATCTTCAAAACAAAACACTTGCATTTTGAAATTTTGATCTCATGCACGTGCCATCTTATTTTTGGCTGGTTACGGAAACGTCTGGTAATTCAATTGTGTTTTCCAGGAGCTTCCCAAGGTTCAATACGCCATAGTTCTTTAGGAATTTCCAAAGACTGAAGCAAATTTTTCATCGCACTCATCATGCCAGGCGGGCCACAAAGATACCATAATTTTGCCTGGATAGGAGAGATATATTTTTCAACAATTTCTCGACGAATTCTGCCTGTTTCTCCATTCCAAGGATTGGGTGGTTGTTCCAGGATATGGACGACCTGGAAATTAGGATGTTTGCTCAGCGCTGTGAGTTCTTTGGCATAAATAATATCTTGTTCAGTGCGATTTCCAAAAAGTAAGGAAAAATGGTTGGGTAGTTTTTTAGCATGAGCATATCGAAGAGTGGATATGAATGGTGTGATTCCAGAGCCGCCTGTTAAAAAAACAATATCTTCAGAGATTTTTTCTGAAAAGTTTAAATTTTCTCCCAATGGCCCTTTGAGTTGAAGATTTTGGCCTGGCTTAAGTTGGAATAATGTCTTAGTAAACTCGCCCATTTCTTTAATGGTAAGTTCTAAAAAACGTTCTTCAGTGGGGGAGTTGCTAAAAGTAAATGGACGGGTGAGCTGGCTAAAGGTAGGGTGATTGGGAATTGAAACTAGGCAATATTGGCCTGGAATAAAGGTAAGATGGTCAGAATTTTTCAGCCGAAATGTCTTGACATCTGGCGTTTCTGGGATGATCTCCAAAATTTCTGTAGTTATTTTTTTCATGGCACTTCCCATAATAAGCAACAGCCTTAGAACTGCCTTTGGTTCATGAGCCGTTATTGTTCCATCCAACAAAAAAGAACTTTTTCAGAGTTTGCTAAAAAAGTTCTTTTTAAATCGGGGCGACTGGATTTGAACCAGCGACCTCTTGGTCCCGAACCAAGCACTCTAAGCCAAACTGAGCTACGCCCCGGAGGCATGGAGTGATTATCGGGGTGACTGGATTCGAACCAGCGACCTTGTGGTCCCAAACCACACACTCTAAGCCAAGCTGAGCTACACCCCGTAAGAGATTACGGCTAATATTATAACCAAAATTTTTGGAAAAATCAAGTAAAATTTTCTTCAAAAAATAAATTTTTTATAATTGCTTTTTCTAAAACAAATTAAAGCAAAAAGATAGTCTGGAGGCCACAAGAGCCGGCAAGAGCAGACAAAAGCTAAAATTTAAAATTTTCTTCAAAAAAAATACTTGACAAAATTTATTTTAGAATGTATGATCTATTTGTAGATAAAAAGACCTAATTATCCGAATATAAAAAAATGCTATTTAGTAACCTGATACGCAATTTATTCTTACGTTATTGATGGAGGCCGCATTGCCATGCGGAAAATGTGATGAGTATGTTTTGTTATCAATGCGAGCAAACTGCTGGCGGAAAAGGGTGCTCGTCATTTGGAGTTTGTGGCAAAGACCCAGAAACCGCCGCCTTACAAGACCTTTTGTTATATGGGACCAAGGGATTGTCCATGTATGCTTATCGCTTGCGTAAACTGGGCATCCAAAATCATAGCTGGGATATCTTTGTCATTGAAGCACTTTTTACATCTGTGACCAACGTCAATTTTGATCCACAGAGGATTCAAACCCTATTGCAACGGCTTTCCAATCTAATGATTGAAGCACGGAATCAATACGAAGCCCAATCCAAAGAAAAATTGATGGGGCCTGCTGAATGGATGGCTGCCACTACTCTAAATGACTTAGTGCGAGCTGGTGAGCAAGTTGGCGTTGAACAGCGGATGAAAAAATTGGGTGAAGACCGCACGGGATTGCAAGAATTGTTGCTTTATGGCTTAAAAGGTATGGCAGCGTATGCTGATCATGCAAAAATTTTAGGCTATGAAGATGATGATGTGTATGCGTTTTTCCATGAAGCATTAGATTTTCTGACCCATGAAAATCCAGGTCTGGATTCGCTTTTGGCTATGGTACTAAAATGTGGAGAAGTGAATCTCAAGGTAATGGCTCTCTTGGATAAAGCACATACCAGTACATATGGGCATCCACAGCCTACTTCAGTGCGTATTACACCTAAAAAGGGCAAGGCAATTCTAGTTTCTGGCCATGATCTCAAAGATTTAGAAGAACTGCTCAAACAAACCGAGGGCAAGGACATTTCGATTTATACCCATGGCGAAATGCTACCTGCTCATGGTTATCCAAAGCTCAAAAAATACAACCATTTAGTTGGAAATTATGGTGGAGCTTGGCAAGATCAACGCAAGGAATTTGAAGAATTTCCCGGTGCGATCTTAATGACCACGAATTGCATTCAAAAGCCCAAGGATTCTTATAAAGCCAGGATTTTCACAGCCGGTTTAGTGGCTTGGCCAGGCGTACGGCATATTCAAAATCGCGATTTCACTCCAGTGATTCAAGCAGCGTTGGATGCTCCTGGATTCGCACAGGATATTCCGGAACAGACTATTACAGTAGGCTTTGGGCATGAAGCTGTGATGTCTGTGGCCTCCAAGGTAGTCGAAGCTGTGAAAAGCAAAGCAATCCGCCATTTCTTCTTGATTGGCGGGTGTGATGGAGCAAAGCCAGGACGGAATTATTACACCCAATTTGCTGAAGCTGTACCCAAGGACTGTGTTATTTTAACCCTAGCTTGTGGCAAATATCGTTTCAACAAATTGAATTTTGGCAATATTGGCGGTATTCCAAGGCTTTTAGACATTGGGCAATGCAATGACGCGTATTCTGCCATCCAAATCGCAGTAGCACTTGCCAAGGCATTCCAAACTGATGTAAATAAACTCCCTCTTTCTATGATTTTATCTTGGTTTGAGCAGAAAGCTGTCTGCATTTTATTGACACTTTTGTATTTAGGCATCCAAAATATTAGAATTGGCCCCTCCTTGCCTGCATTCGTTTCTCCGGCTGTGCTCAACGTTTTGGTGGATAAATTCCACTTAACACCAATTCGCACTCCTCAAGAAGATCTAAAAGCAATCTTAGGCTAATACTATAGAAAAACAAGGCCAGGTATTCGATGATACCTGGCCTTGTTTTGTTGATTGATTGGATTCATTTTTGCAGTGTTTTTTCTTCAGTGAAAGTTGATAAGTTTTTGTAGAGCAAAAAATAAGAAATCTTTTGCAATTTTTTATTTTTTTTTTATTGATTTGCATTACTAAATAAAGTACTTTATAGATTAAAGTAATCCGTATATCTCCATGATACTCAGTGGAAAATGCTATGAAACAAAAACAACTAATGCAAGATATTCAATATATTAAAGATGTGATTCATTCTTCATTGCATTACACCAATCTTTCCGGAATTGCGGCAATTCTTTCTGGAATTGTTGCAATTATCGGCTGTGGTTGTTCTTATTTTATTATGCAGCAACATGCTGTGCAAAGTATCTCTTGGGAATTAGTGGCGATTTGGACATTGGTTTTTTTGGCCTCTGTCATCGCAAACGTATATTTTATCTGTCGCAAAGCGCGTAAAACAGGCGAGCCTGCGTGGTCGCGTTTGGCTCGTTTGATTATTTATGCTTTAAGCCCTTCGTTCCTTGTGGGTGCTAGTTTTACTTTATTTTTAGCTTACGAAGGACATGCGTTGTGGATTCCGGGTTTTTGGATGGTAACATACGGGCTAGGGGTATGGTCTGCTGGCCTATTTTCAATTCCAGAGCCCCGTTGGCTAGGTGCTGCTTTTATGATTACGGGCTTAATCACTTTGTTTTTCTTTGTAGAATACAGCTTAATTATGCTCGCGATTTCTTTTGGATGTTACCATATTATTTATGGCATTCGATTGTTTTTAAGATATGGTGAGGGATAAATGAAACCAAAATCCCAAACTAAAGAATTAAATAAGGTCATGGATTTAGACAAACTCATCCATGAACGTGTCCGTTTGGGAATCATGGCAGCCTTAAGTGCCACTGAAATCCTGACCTTCCAGGAATTAAAGCAAATGCTCAAAGCAACAGATGGAAACTTGAGCGTACACCTTAAATTATTAGCTAAAAATGGTTATCTTGCTGTAGAAAAAATATTTGTTGGAGGGAAACCTCAGACTTCGTATCGGTTGACAAACTTTGGAAAAACTGCTTTCCAAGAATATATAAACTGCTTAGAAGAACTCATCCACCATCTACACCTGGATGAAAATGAATAAAAGGAGCATACAATGGATTTTCTTCCCACTGAATTACCAAGGCATATTGGAATTATTATGGATGGCAATGGCCGTTGGGCACAACTGCGCAATAAGCCAAGGATATGGGGCCATAGAATGGGCGTAAAAACTGTGGATATTATCACATCAGAATGCGCAAGATTAGGCATCCAGCAATTGACACTGTATGCTTTTTCATCTGAAAATTGGCAACGCCCTGGTGAGGAAGTGACCTATTTGATGTCACTCTTAAGACGATTTTTGCTCACTGAACTGCGCAAATTGCAAGAAAATAACATTCGTTTTAATGCAATAGGCAAATTAGACCGTTTGCCTATCCGGGTGCAAGATGCTATAGAGCATGTGCGCGATCGTACTTCTCATAACACAGGCATGACTTTATGCCTTGCACTTTCTTATGGAGGCCGATTAGAAATTGTAGATCTTGCGAAAGCATTGGCACGTAAAGTCATTGCTGGTGAGATTGCTATTGAAGATATTGACGAAACACTGTGCCAGGCCAATCTATATCAGCCAGATATGCCTGATTTAGACCTTTTGATCCGAACCGGGGGGGAAATGAGAATTTCCAACTTTTTATTGTGGCAAGTCTCTTATGCCGAACTATGGATTACGCCCTTGCTATGGCCAGATTTTACAGAGCAATATTTACATCAAGCAATTGTAGATTTTAATAAACGGGAACGTAGATTTGGCAAAGTCCCTTGCCAAAAAGCGTTAGCAACTACGTCTGTTTAATAGATACAAAATTTAGTAAGCATAGAACTCTCGTATAAGATTGCACTGCAGCAAAGTTTTTTGCCGCGAAGCGGTTTGGGAATAAAGCCTGGGGTTTCTAACCCCAGGTTATATCGAGTCTTATCGTGTCCTGACGGGACACAGGAAAACGTAGCATTCTATCAAAGAGAACTTTTATTTCCGAGTGAATTTTTATTTTTTTTGATTGATACAGATTAAGGATTTTTTTTTAGTATATTCTAGCACAACAAGTTAGATTTTTCGAAAATCCACAAGCAAAAAAAAACAACGCCCCAATTAGGGGCGCTGTTTTTTTAAGATAATCTACAAAACAATTACCATGAAGCGGTGAATTGCACGAACCAGGCATTTTCAACACCACCAGACTTTCCGCCGGAAACTTCGTCGTCTTCTTTGGTGCCGCCATAGTAGGTTTCAAGATCAAGATCAGCAATAATCCAGTTGAAATTTACAGACACATGTTTGTTAAATGCATAACCAAGCATAAATGTGTAGCAAAGTACTGTTTGTCCCTTGATATTGCCGCTCTCGATATGGCTATCTTCATTATCAATATCGCTATAGGAGAACTTGAACCCAGTGCTTAGACCAGATTCAGGATTTTCCTTATCGAAGCAATGGCGATAGTTATAACCTAACCAGAAACCATATCCACTAAGCCAAGAGAAACGAGATCTGGAGGAAACGGTTTCATATTCACGTTGCCAAGTGGAATACATGTATTCGCCTTCAACACGTAGGTTGCTGCCGTTTTCGAAAGTGAAATCAAAACGAGCACCAACATCCACTGCGTTTCTCCAGCCTTCTACGCTGTTAGTGTAAAAATTGAGTTCTGGCATATAACCAAATACGCTACGACCCCAAGGTGTTCCTAAACCAACAGAGTATGGGCCACCTTCGGAATCACGATTACGTAAGAATCCAATGTGGAAGAAGCTATTTTGATTTCTGTCAAAACCGCAGAAATAGAAACGAGCTTGAGCAGCCATCAAAAATTCATCATCAGTATTCGTGGTATTGATGCCGCTGCCATTAAAGATACCAACTTTGTAGCCAACCATATTAGCAAGAACACCATGCACTACAAAGCCAATATCCCGGCTATGGCTCCAACTACTGGTGAATGGTTCTCCCCAAATGGAAATGCCACTGATTTCATTGTATTGACCTTCCAAGCCGAATGGGACCAGGGTTTGGCCAATGCGGAAATTCAATTCTGGCATCATTTCATATTCTACAAATGCATCAATCATGCTAACTTTATAGTTGGCTCCAGTTTGGAATTGGTAGTAGCTAGGATTAGCAAAATTGATATTGATGTATGCATGCCATTTTTCTAATAGATGGGCATCAAAGGACAAATAGACACCGTTCATGTAGAAACTGTTGTTATCGAATGTGTTATTTTCGAAAAGACCGATGCCACTTTGTACAAAACCGTTGATCTTGAGTTCTAGCTTGCCATCGGCAGAACGAATGAAAAATCCATTTTCATAACCAGCAGTAACGCCAGCATCTTCTTCTGCTTCTGGATGTTGGATATATTGGTCAACAATTTGTTCGGTGTATTTTTTGTAAGATTCTTCATCTTGCAAAACGCCTAAGCGGCTCTGTAACTTTTGGATCTGTTCTTCTTGTTGTTTGCAAATATCTTCTAGTTTGCGAATGCGGTCTTCTTGTGTCGTAGTGGGTTGAGCTTGAAGGATACCGGAGAATACAACGACCAACACAAGTACCAATAGCAAATTCAAGCAATTCCTCATGCCTTTCCCTCCAGAATGGACTATGAAATCCATAAACACGTAAAATCTCCGTTTTCAATGCATAAATAAAAATTATTTTTAAAATCAATTCAATCATCGACTTTTTAAGGGAGAATTACAACTCCCAATGCTCTAAATAGTTACGAAAGCGATTTCTTTTGATTTTTTTAAGAAACTAGTACGCTTCATAGCTATCGTCGAGTTTGGCCCTAATTGACCAGCAACTAGGGCAAGGGAAACAAAATGTTCTAGAGTTAATGTAGCATACTTTTAGAAGCTTGTCAAATATTTTTTTGATTTCTTTGAATTTCTTCCTTTTTTTTCTAAAAAAAATTTTAGGATATGATTAAATATAAGTTTATGAATTACATAGCCGGGCTTGAAATTTTAGATTTAAATTGTTAAAATCTAGGAAGACACTATTTTTTACTTTTTTCTAAAGGAAAACGTTTTTATGAAAGAAGATCGTCGCGCGAAACTTTCCGAAATCTTTAAGGAAATCAGCGATCTTTATAGCAATTTAGTGAATGAATTTCCAGAGTTTGGCACTGTTCAACTAGCTCAGACACTGGAAGAAGAAGAAAAATATTTTTCTACATCACAAGGCTTTTATAAAATTGCAGTAGTAGGAAGCTATAGCACAGGAAAGACTACTCTACTCAAGGCGTTGTTCTTCGATCGCGGCCTTTATAATGTGGATTTGCCCACAGCAGCAGACATTACAACGCAAGTTCCTACAATCATTAAGCTTATTCCAGGATATGATGAGGAAACTTGTTATGTCCGCGCTGATCCTATCACACCCGCAGACTTTATTATTGCTGTTCGTTGGACAGTGGAACAAATTGTGCAGAAAATCTCTATGGAAAAACCTAACTTTAGCGACTTAACTCCTACAAGTTTCAATACTTGGGTCAATGAAGTAGCAATTCCTGCATTAAAGCAACCTGTCCGTGGCGGCACTGCCGCAACCCAAGAACATTATATTGCTGAGTTGCGTGAAGCTGTGCAAATCTATCGCACATTAGATACTGGGTACAAGCTGCCTCCAATCAACAGCATCAAAGCGGCGTTGGATGCCATTAAAGATGGAAAAGCCTCTCGCACATTGCGTTCTATTTCTATTTCTATTCCTGCTCAAAACATCACATATCCAATCCAACTCGTGGATTTGCCAGGTATGGATGTTCCAAACTTGGCTCACCGCCAATTTTCTTATAAATTCATTGCAGAAGAAGCAGATGCTGTTCTGTTTTTGAAAGACTCTCAAAAGCCTAGCTTTACAGAAGGCGAGCAAGAGTTGCTCACTCACATTAGTTCCAAACTATACGACATTCAGCAGAAATGCTTTTTCATTTTCAACAAATGGCATGATACAGATCACCCAGGCGCTGAAAAAGCAGTGCGCGAATTGATCAATGATTATCATTTCCAAAGCAAAAATGTGTTCCGAGTATCTTCTCTGCCTGCTTTGATGTACCTTGAAGAGCGAGAAGGTGTTGACTTAGAAGCTAAATATCGCAAAAATCAACAAGAATGGGCCATTAGCAGCTATCGTGAACTTAAGCAACAATTTGGAGCTCGCCTGCTCACTGAAATGGGCATTGTTCAGCTTCGTGAATTTTTGGAATACTATTGTGAAAATAGCCTTCCCATGCTTGCTCTCAAAAATCACGGCGAAGTATTGTTGGATTTTCTCAAAGCTATGGGCAAACGTTTGGAAGAAATTATTGTTGATCCTAAGTCTGGACAAGTAGATACCAGCGTTTTTGAAGACAGCGATATTAGCCGTTGCAAAGCAGCATTGGATAGCTTCAAAGAAAATGTCCATGGTGTAGAAAAGCGACTGGATGAATTCGCAGATAGCCTGCAACAGAGCATTGAAAAATTGATTGAAACCACACGTGGTAAAGTGGTTATGTTCGATGAAGTAGAAAATGCGGAGACACCCAAAGGCCGTTTGGCTAAATTATTGGAAAAAATTGGATTCCGCAGGCCTACTTTCCAAAGCCGTAGCGTCAAGCTGAGCGGTTCGCCTGCAAAAATGTTGGAAGCACCGAAACCTGAAAAGCCGAAGCCTTCTAAGGGAAAACCTAAAGCAGGCAAAACACCGAAAGAATTGGATGTTCCAGGCGGCGAACCAGAAGAAGATACTGTGCTGTTTGACGAAGATCAGTCCGAAACCGAGCAAGAGCCAGATTTAATCGAAGATGATGGCATGACACCCATGACCCCTCAACGACCTGTGGATATTCTCACATACTTAACTAAAGAAATTTTTCCTAGCATTGATGTATATCAACGGGTTCGTGTGATCCGCAACTACACAGCCGGCCGTTCTAAAGTGTTGTCGCATGAAGTTGAATTGGCTGTGATCAAAGATGTCAACAAAGCCTTGCGTGAAAAATTTTTGGAAGTTCTGGTAGGCATTGTGGCACATCATATTGAGGCACTATGCCGTACCATTGATAATGAAGGCTATATTGATCATATAGAAGAAATCCTAACTCAGTTCAATTTAAGTCTTTATATTCAGCCCCACACCATGTTTATTAAATTCATGGATACATTGAAGACCAGACTTAATGAAGCATGCGGAGTTATGGCTGAAATCGCCATCAAAAAATTGGACGAAGTAGGAGTGTATAATGATGATCTCAATTTGGTTGCTTCCATGATATGCGACACGCAAGAACAATGCCGAAAAAAACAAGAATCTTTGATTGAATATTTGACCGAAAACTACAAAAAGCACATTGCTATCGCATTCCAAACCTTACGTGATGAAGGATGGGATGAATTGAGTGAAAAAATTGCCAAGGGCCGTGAAAGTTTGGTTGGCCTTTTAGGCCGCCATGATGTCATTGCATCCAAAATCTTTGATGAACGCAAAGCTATGGAGCGTAGAGGCCAAACTTACGAACGCGCGCTTTTTGAACAGATGGAAGATGCATTGCGTGAAAAATTTGCTGTGTTGAAAGATGTCGCGAAAGAAGATTTGGAAGTTAAAGTGACTCAACGTAATGCAAAAATTTCCGAATATCAGCAAAAAATCCAATTGATGTCCCATCAAGCGAAAGAGTTGATGGCTAGTGCTGCAGCACCTGCTGTTATCCCAGATACTTAGCGCAACCTCCTAAATTTGTGGACAATCAGCATTCTTTTCTAAGAATGCTGATTGTACCTTATCGGAGAAAATCTATGCCAATCAAAATTCGTTGTGCGTGCGGGAATGTTCTCTATGCTCCGGAGGAAAAACTTGGTGAAGCTGGCACATGCCCACAATGCAATCGCACCGTTATAGTGGAATTGCCGCCCGAAGAAAAGGCGAAAATGCTTTTCCAACCCACCCCTAAAAACACAACAATTCCTCCTAAAAAGACACCTTGGATTTGTAAGATATTAGGCTGCATGATTTACATTTTTTTCGTAAGTCTTGTCATTGGACTTTTATTTTTGCACATAACTCCTAATACCACATTAGAAAATTTTCATTGGTGGAATCAGGCTTATTTGCAAAAGCAATGGCAAGAGATTCAAGAGCCAATTTTGATGATCAAAAACATACAACGCCAATGGTACCAATGTGTAATCAGCAAATGCCAGGCAAGCTCTCATCAATCGGTTCCTAAAAAAGAGCCTACTTTAGAAGAAAAACCTGCATCCGAAGTACCACAACCTCAAAGTATTCCAATATCTACCAAAGATTGAAGCTTAAGATTCTAAAGAATCCTGGATTTTCAGTTGACAAACCAAAGAAAATATCTAAACTAAATTTATTAGACCAAACTATTTTTTGAAAGGACAAATTGTGTCAGCGAAAAAAATTCTTATGTTGGTTGGTGATTATGTTGAAGATTACGAAGCAATGGTTCCTTTTCAAATGCTCACCATGGTAGGCCATCAAGTAGAAACTGTATGCCCAGGTAAAAAGAAAGGCGAAAGCGTTAAGACAGCCATTCATGATTTTGAAGGCGATCAAACTTATAGCGAAAAAAGAGGACATAATTTCGCCATCACAGCTACTTTTGATGAAATCAAGCCTGAAAATTATGATGCATTGGTCATCCCTGGCGGTCGTGCTCCTGAATATTTACGTCTGAACGAGCAAGTGTTAAAATTGGTTCAGCATTTTGCTACTGCGAAAAAGCCAATTGCCTCGATTTGCCATGGACAGCAAATTCTCACAGCAGCCGGCATTGTAGAAGGCAGAACATGCACTGCATATCCAGCAGTGAAGCCTGAATTGATGCGCGCTGGCGCAAAATGGTCTGAAATCAATGCCACATATTCCAATGCTTGCGTAGATGGCAACTTAGTCACTGCTCCAGCTTGGCCAGCCCATCCTGCATGGATGAAAGAGTTCCTCAAAGTATTGGGCAGCAAAATTGAAGCATAGCTGACTTTAAATTTTTGATTGTGTATCCAAGTTGCTATGGGTTTGCTGTAAGCCTTAGCAACTTGGTATCATTTTGCGCTTAAGATATTGGGAAGAACTTTCAAGTTTTTGATTGCTCTAATTAGCTTTCAAACACTGTGATCTTAGGGTTCGATGTTATTTCTTGGAGGAGAGAAAAGTGATTGGGAAAATTTGTTGTATACTATTTGCTATTTTGTTAATTGGCTGTGGCACAGAATCGTCCACTGAACAAGTAGAAAAAGCTCCGGCACCAGAAGAAACAAAAGCCCAACCTCTGAGCGAAACTACAGCCGTGACAACCATACTGCCTGCCCCTATTGTCGAAGAAGTAAAAGCCACTACAATTGGCGAAATTCCTGGACAAGCCATCGCTCAAGCAACATCCTCTACAATGATTGGATGTGGTGCTAGCAGCAAAGAAAAGTTAGATGAAGCAATTGCTGAGACTGTTGGAGCTGTTGAACAACAACTGGCCGGCCAAAAACCTCAGTTTGCAATCTTATTTTCTACAGTAGGCTATAATTCCGAATTGCTCGTCAAAGCCATTTCAGCTCGTTGGGGAAAAGAATGCCAGATATATGGCGGGACTTCCTGCAATGGTGTTTTAACACGCGAACGTCTTTATAATAAACCCACAGGTTCTATGGCAATTTTAGCAATTGCTTCACCAAAAATTAAATGCGGCGTTGGTGGCGCAGATATGAAAGCAATTACTGCGCGCCAAGCCGGCCAAAAGGCCATAGAAATGGCAGTAGCGAACCTAGCATTGCCTAAAGAAAAAATCAAGCTTGTGCTAATCACTGCTGGACCTGGAGAAGAAGAAGAGGTGATTGCTGGCATAGAAACAGTCATTGGCAAAGATATTCCTATCATTGGTGGTTCTAGCGCAGACAACACCATTGAACAAAAATGGCGGCAATTCGCAAATGACCAAGTCTATCAAAAAGGCGTGGCTGTTGCTGCAATTGCGACTGATTTGAATATTAGTTGGGCCTATGAAATGGGCTATTTAAAAAGTGAAAAAGGCGGTAAAATTACTAAAGCAGAAGGCCGCACCATCATTGAAATTGACGGCAGGCCTGCTGCAGAAGTTTATAACGAATGGATGGCCGGCTCTCTGAGTGCTAAATTGCAGACAGGCGGCGCTGTCCTTAGCGATACCACACTGATGCCTTTGGCAAAAGTGCTACATGGCAAATCTGGCGAAACACATTATCTTTCCATCCACCCATTATCCATCAATCTTCCAGAGCGTTCTTTGACCGTTTTTGCCAATGTACAAGAAAATGATGAATTGCTGCTTCTACATGGCGATCCAACATTGCTTTTTGGCTGGTGCAAGACCACACCAAGCAAAGCAATTTCACAAATGCAAGGTAAAAAACCATTATTTGGAATTTTTGTCTATTGTGCAGGCACTATGTTTGCTCTTTCTGAAGAAAACCGCCAACAAATGCCTAGCATGGTAGCACAAGAATTACAGAACATTCCATTTATCGGCATTTATTCATTTGGAGAACAAGGCTTTTTGCCAGGTGTTGGTAATCGGCATGGCAATTTGATCAATTCCACCATTGTTTTCTCTGAAAATTAGCCCAATGGACATGCCCAGGATAAATCTGTCCTGGGCCCCTTTATGGTTTAGGACCGATTATGACTGCCAATGAACAGATTGGACACTATGAGATTTTGGAGGTGCTAGGCCGTGGCGGAATGGGCATTGTGTATAAAGCATACGATCGAACTTTGGATAGGGTTGTTGCGTTAAAAGTAATGCACTCTGGATTGGTAAATGAAGAAGAACAAATTCAACGATTCTTGCAAGAAGCCAAGGCCATTGCTAAATTGCAGCATCCCAATATTGTTTTTATCTATGAAGTAGGAAATGATCCACAGCCATATTTCGCCCTTGAATATATTGATGGGCAAACATTAGCTCAATTCATTGAGATGCATGGCAATCTCAATTTTAGAGATGCTGCGGGCATTTTGAGAAAAATATGCGATGCTATTGAATGCGCCCATGAAAAAAATATCATCCATCGCGACTTAAAGCCTGCTAACATCATGCTTACTCAAGAGCTTGAACCAAAAGTAATGGACTTTGGATTAGCAAAATTTTTGGATTCGTCCGTTGGTATCTCCAAAAGCGGCCATTTGGTAGGCACTCCATTTTACATGTCCCCTGAACAAGCTTGCGATGAAAAGGTAGATAAGCGTACAGATATTTATGCATTAGGTGCTATCTTTTATGAAATGCTCTGTGGATGTCCTCCATTTCATGACAGCACAGTGATCAATATCTTTGACCAAATTGTTCATAAGCCACCTGCTAGTCCAAGCATTTTCAAACCGCAGTTGCCAACCGAGCTAGAAGCAATTTGCTTGAAATGCCTAGCTAAAAAGCCAGATCAAAGATTTCAGTCTGCTGCAGAACTTAAAAAGCAAATTGATAGCTTTTTCTTTAAAGAAGATACTAGCGCAAATACGCAAGAAACCTCTATTTTTAGGCACATTGATGCAGCATACGAGACTAACATCAAATGGTACCGCCTTGGAATTGCAATGCTTGCAGGCTTTCTGATTGCTTCTATAGTTTTGCTTTTTTTGATACAAAGCAAAAAAAGCTCTTATGAGCAACAGTATGCTACGTTGCAAAAAGACTCTTTGCAAAAAGAAGAACAATGGAATAGCATATTGCAGGAAAAAGAAAGATTGCTTCAACAACACCAAACTGAATTTGAACAATTGCAAGAGAAATATTTACAAAAAGAGCATGAAATAGCCGAAGAACACAATAAACTCCAACAAAGCAAGGAACATATCCAGAGTTTAGAAGATGCGATTGCAAAATTAAAAGTGCAGTTATTTGAAAAGCAACAAATACCAACATTACCGCCTGATGTGGTCCAAAGTAATTTTGATTGTCCAATTCCAAGAGAAATTGTAATGTCTGATTTAGGGCAAATCAGCTTAATTCAAATCCTTGGTAGCCGGTGCCTGCGCCATCCCTTATATGTGACCTCAGTTGTTTTTTCTCCAGATGGAAAATATATTCTTTCGGGAAGTTATGATACAACGCTCAAGCTTTGGGACCGTAAGACTGGTCGTCTAGTCCGTAATTTTGCAGGCCATACTGATTTAGTTTCTTCTGTAGCTTTTTCTCCGGATGGGAAGCAGATTCTATCTGCCAGCGCAGATAAAAC
>JAKLHB010000090.1 GCA_022710345.1 Planctomycetota bacterium | reverse complement strand
TTGCTGTGTTGAGTTGCAGGCAATAACCCGCCCTAGCGTCTGCTGGAATTGGCGGAAATGGCAAAGTTTTGTGAAATCGCGCTGGAATTGGGAAATGGCAAGGTTTTGTGAAATCGCGCTGGCCTGTGCCAATTCAGCAGCGCCCCAGAAACCGTCCAAAGGCAATTTGCAAAAATAGCGGTGTTGAGTTGCAGGCAATAACCCGCCCTAGCGTCTGCTGGAATTGGCGGAAATGGCAAGGTTTTCACTATAATCACTCTACTTCTTCTTCGACCCCGAAGCGGTGGGCTATGAGTTCGCCGAATGCGTGGAGGGCAGCCTCGCTATCTGGGCCAGTGGCAATCACTTTAATTGAGTCACCGTAAGCTGCGCCAAGAGTCAGCAACTCCATAATACGTTTGGCATTGACGCGAATATTGCCTTTGACAAGTGTGATATTGCAAGGGTAATCCCCTGCAAGTTTTGCAATTGCAGCGCATGGTCGAATATGCAATCCATACGTATTGAGGATCGTAAAAGTTGCCTCGGGCATTGTATTTCCTTTGCTAAACATATCTGGATTTGGGTGTTATGGCCCTAATCCAGGCTTGCGGCTTATTCTTCTGGTTCAAAAACTTCATCCACAGTTTTATGAATCTCGTTGATGATGAGGAGCAATAGAATATCTCGATCTCGCTCTGGAAGCATGCTGAGGGCTTCCTGCAACTTTTGCATAGATTGTGCCATCATTTTTTGGAGAGATTGTAAAGAATCCATCACATCTGGATGTTTGTAGCGAATTTCTTGCAATCTTTCGAGCATTTTGAGAGCCAATTCTCGTAAATTATCTTCTGCGGAATTGGGCATAGATTTGTTTACAGCATCTATAGGTTCGTCCATAATCAACTGCCTTATAGAATTCTGTAGGATGCTCAAGCCCAATGTCGTTAAGTTAAGCGCTCAATCAATTTCAGTTTTGCTTCCCGCATAATCATGATTTGTAGCCGTTGGCTTTATGCCAGCGTATAACACAATGCTATGCGTATGGCCATAAAGGCCGCGGCTACGCGATGATGGGTATGCGTAGCGATTAGCCAAACCCTAACTTAATGGCATTGAGCCAGCAAAATTAAAAGTCTTCCTTGGTTTTGCTTTTTGCCTGGAAACCAACTTGAAAATTATATCTACGTTTAAGGCTTGGGTGAGATGGATTTGGATTGACACCACTGCTTTGGATACGTGTTTTATCCGAGCTTTTGTCAACTTCTTGCTCAATGCTTCTCATGGCTCGTGTGAGCGTATCTAATGCTTCGGGATTGTTTTCCACCTCTCCTTCCCAAACACATTCTAATGGATCAATGTTGAACTTATCTATGGTAAGGAAATAGCGGTTTCTCACATTGATAAAACTTTTCATCACAATATTCCACCGTAGAAATGCATCTTCTACAGATGGAGCTTCTGTGCTTTGTTCGTCCACTCTTTTTTTCATACGAGTGTATAGATTAGGAATTTTTGTAAATTTTGTGCCCTTGAGGCTATCTTCTCCGTCAATTCGTTCTGAAATAATATTGGCTTTATCCAACAGTTGATCATAGACTTTTTCATACGCAATGCGTTGTTTTTGAATATAATAGCAAAAAATAAGCAAAAAGATAAAAAGCCAGGTTGCAAGCAATGCTAAAGGTTTTTTCATCAATTCAAAACGATTGGTATAGCTATATTCTTCTTTGCGGAAATTCATGCACTGGCAATCGCCATCCAATAGTTCCATTGCCATGCCCAAGGCAATTGGTGCAGTCACAACGATATCTTCTCGATTATCTTCTGGACACTGAATTGTTTGTGAAAAATCTAGAAGTATAGTTGGTACCTTAAAAGCTTGCTCAATCCGGCCTCGAAGGCCTTCTAATTGAGACCCGCCGCCGCTAATGCAAACTATGTCAATTGGTTCATTGAGGTGCAGGGACATCATGGTGCGGCCTAATTCTTTGATGATGCGTTTGAAAAATTCCTCTTTTTTCTTTTGTAGATGGACACTGCTGTCACCAGCTTCTTTTTTCACTAACACCATGCGGTCCATTTCAATTCCATCCGGCATAGCCAAAGAGACAATGAGCTCGTTCTCAATGCTCCAATCAATTTCTTCTCCGCTTGGAAGGTCAATATTTGATTGAGAGGTGGCTTGTGGATTGGGTTCATCTTTGCCTAGACCTGAGCCCAATCGAATCGCTCGAATATGACGAAGTTGACCTTTTTGCAAAATGACAATTTTAGTAGATCCTGCTCCAAAATCAATCACCGCGACATTGTCTTTAGCCACTGCATCAGGAACAAATCGCGCTACATTGACCAATGCCATGATGTCGAGATCCATGATCATAGGATCTAAGTTGCATATTTCCAATAGTTTCAAGCGTTGAGCTAGACTTTTTTTAGGCATGCAGGCCACAAAAAGCTTTGTTTTCTCACCCACTACCTGCAATTTACGATAATCAACCACTACATCTTCAATTTCGTATGCTTGAAGATGTTTTTCAGCTTCATATTTGATTGTTTGTCGGATGTGATTGTCATCTTTGAAATCAACGGTGATTTCTCGTAAGATGCCTTCTTGGGTAGGTATCGAAAGTACAACATTTTCTGTCTCTAGGCGATATTGCTGAAAGATATTTTTAATCGTCTCTGCTAACAAATCTGGCGCAGAGTCCGAATCACTGCCAAATGGAATTTCAATATTATGGAAAAATGTGATTTTGAGCTTTGTACCAGATCGCTCTAATTCAAGTATTTTTAAACTTTTAGAGCCTATATCAATCCCAATAGCTTTAGCCATAAAAAATTTCGTGCGTCCTTTCGTGAACATTGCTTTTATGATTTTCGCAGAACCGCCAACAATCTGTAGCCGCAGCCATAGCAATCATCCAAGTTGCTAGTTGAAAAATGCAGTTCGCTTGTGGCTCTGCCACAAGTGTTAGGGATTCCTAGTCAACAGGGTAGCAATAAAGCCAGCCGTTACAGATCAACACGATGCATTTTTCAGTCTCTGTACTACATAGCTTAGAAAACATTATAGATTTTTTAGCATCAACTGCAATGATTTTTTGCTATGAGGCAAGAATTATTTTCTTCTTGCAATTCTATGTTTTGAAAAATATAATCCTAAAGGATTTGTAAGTCAGCATCTGGCACATTGCTAATTTCAGGCAATGTTTTAAGAACTTTAATGGAGAAAACTTGTGGAGGTGGTGCTAGCTAAGAGCAAACACCTAAAAAAAGATGAGAGAGGAAATGCAGCAATTTACGGTAAAAAAAATTGCAGGACCTATTGAAGGAGGTGCCGCAGTTTTTTTAGGGAATGAGCATAAAACATTCGTAATTTTTGTAGGCTGGTATGAGGCAACTGCGATCATCAAAGAAATTAATAAACAAACCACATTAAGACCATTGACACACGATTTGTTGAACAATATTTTGCTAGGATTTGATATTGAACTTAAAGAGGTTATAATCTCTAAAATCCTAGATAATACTTTTTGTGCAACATTAGCATTAGAACAAAAAATTTTGGATCAAGAAGGCCATTGGACTGGCCAAAGCCATCTTGTTCATATTGATTCTCGTGCAAGCGATTGCATTGTTTTGGCACTCAAACATAACAAACCGATCTGGGTAACCAAGGATGTTTATGAAAAAGTGGAGGATGTCCCTGATTTTCCTGCAGAAGGAAAAGATAAACCTTGGGAAGGAACAGATATTGGCGAAACCGAATTTCATCTTCCGGACGATTCATCCGATCCTGAAATACCTCCTGCAGAATAACTTTTTCAACAGCAGTGAGAGATAACATGGAACAGCAAGAATTTGAAAAAAAAGAGCCTAAGAAAAAAAAATACCAAAGCCTCACAGCTACACAAGTGCTTCCTGCATTTAGCACAATCCGCAGACCAAAGCCTGTTTCTGATGAAAATCAAAAAAAATTGGATGAATGGCAGGCATTGGGTGCCTCTTATCAGTTGCCCACATTAGCAACAACACCGGCAGAACCATCAGAATCCACACCACAAGCTACGTCAGATACTTCAGATATATCGCAAGCCACATCAACATCAACGCCTACATTAGAGATTCCTAAGACTATAGGCGAAAAAGCAAAACCTGAACCCGTACAAGCAAAACATGATGAGCAGGTTGTTGTTTGTCCTAAATGCCAGATCGTGTTAGTGATTCCGCCTGGCATTCGAGCAGGTCACACGCGATGCCAAAATTGTGGCACATTGGTGCGTGTGGGAATGAGTTCAGAATATGTGCGAATTTTCTGCAATTGTGGTCGCTCGCTCAGTGCACTCAAAAAACACGCTGGACTTAAAGCAAAATGCCCTGGCTGTGGCAAAATGAGGCAGATTCCTTATACAAAAACAGCAGATGAAGTTGTGAAGGTCGGTGTACCGGAAACTTTAGAAAAAATTTATTGCCCTTGTGGCAAAGTGCTCACAGCCCATAAAAGGCACCAAGGAAAACAAGGCCGTTGTCCTAAGTGCGGACGTACATTTATCATTGGCCAAAAAGATATTCCATCCACACAGGAGCAAAAAACATCTGAAGTTTCAGAAATACTCAAAAACACAATCAGTGCGCCAACACCAAGTACTGAAGTAAGCACAGTACCCCATTTCCTTGCTCCAATCCATTTCAAATGTACATGTGGCCAATCCCATATGGTAGAAGGCGAACGCGCCGGCAGTTTCATTATTTGCTTTCGTTGTGGCAATGAGACTAAAATTCCATTTCCCAATATGTTAGAAGAGATTGTTGCTACATTACAAAGTATAGGCAGCGGCTCAGAACCTAGCCATGCTTCTGGCAACGTAGCAAATTGGCAAGTTCAAGTCCCTTATGCTGAACAAGATTTGTTCGCAATCTTAGGTATTTCACACAATACCAATATCACAGACTTAAAACAAGCATATTGGAATTTGCAAGGATCTATCCCGAGGACAGATCCGTTATTCCAAAAAGCTCAACTAGCTAAAGATGCCCTGACCAAACCTGAAGAGCGGCTCCGCTATGAAATTCTCAATGGTGAGCTTGAGGTTTGGTGGTATAACTTAGCCAAAACCAAGTGGCTTAAGCTCCATGATGAATGCCTTCAATTGCATAAAGATGCAATTGCCCAAGAGCAAGCTTTAGCATACCGCAAAGCTGATACTTTATGGGAAAAAACAATGAAAGCCTGGCTGGATTTGGTCAAAGCTTATGATTTCTGGGAAGCGGCTAAACAGCGCGGTGAGCAATTATTTGCAGACAAATTTGACCCAAGTATCATTGCAACATTGCACCAGTCCATCTTGGACATAGTGATTGTGCATGTCAGCACCCAATTCATTGAGCGATACAGAGCTGAAAGCAATTTTAGCCGCATGGGGCAACACCAAAAATTTTTAATGCCTATGCTCTTATATTTACTTCAAACCCAGCCCGATAATATTCAGAGAAAAAAATTGATGGTGAGTTATTTTTTTGATGAGATTAAATTTTTAGCAGATCAATCTCAATGGGATAAAACAATTGCAAAGCTTTTAGAATTAAATGAACTTTTCCCAAGCGATGCTGAAGTTTTGCAACTCATTGAAGAATTTTTCCCATTGGTGAGTCCATTTTTATCCACGCGCAAGCAAGCTACTTTAGCCGCGCGGCTTGGAATCCAGCATAAACCATAATCACACAAGGACACCAATAAACTATGGATTGTATTGGCAACATTCTCAGAGTAGATGGCACAAACTGTCTGATCTATTATGAAGGAAATATTCATCGCGCATATTTAAAAAAGCGCATTCGAGGCGCACATCCAGAAGAAGTAAAACCGATCACTGTGGGAGATTATGTTGTTTTTGAAAAACGCGGAGAACAAGAATGCCTTCTCAAAGAAGTTTTACCACGCAAAACTTGGCTCATCCGCAAAGCTGTAGGCAAGCCTGGCAAAAGACAAGTTGTTGTTGCGAACGTGGAGCAAATTTTGATTCTCAGTTCTATTGCTATGCCACCATTTCATCCTGGCATCATTGACCGCTTTCTAGTAGCCGCAGGTAAAGGCAAGCTAAAGCCTATCATTGTTGTCAATAAATGGGATTTACATCAACAAGAGCCTTCCTGGATGGAGATTCAAGAAATGCTGGCGATTTATGCACAGTTGCAGTATCCTGTTTTTTTGACCAGCATTTTTGAACCATCTACGTTACAACCAGTACACGAAGTACTTCAAGGGCATAGCACTGTTCTCGCCGGACATTCTGGCGTTGGCAAATCTTCTCTGCTTTCCGCAATAGACCCAAGTATCCAGCTCAAAACAAACGATGTAAATCCTAAATCCCAAAAAGGAAGACATACAACCACCAGTGTAAGCATTTTTCCCATTGTTGGAGGAGGCTTTGTGGTGGATACCCCAGGAATTCGGGAATTTACCTTATGGCAGATGTACCCCTGGGAATTATCCCGATATTTCCCTGAAATAGCGCAATATGCTTCCCAATGTAAATATAAAAAATGCACTCACACGCATGAACCAGACTGCGCGGTCAAAATTGCTTTAGAAGAATGTCACATTGCGGATTTCAGGTATCAAAGCTATTGCCGTATTTTAGACTCTATCCTTCATCCTGATGATGTAGCTTTTGCAGAGGATGACGATGAGGATGCTGGATAATGGCAATTGCACTGCGGTTTTATCAAGAGTCTCAACTGATATATTGGTTCCCAAAATCCGTATTGAGAAAAAGCTTGCATATTGCTATGCTTTTTGATATACCAAGACTTGTTGGATGGTTCAAATCAGTTCAGGAATTAAGGAAAAAAGCATGAAGTATATTTTGTTGATTATGATTTGCTTGAGTTTTGTGCTAGGCTGCAGTAGTAAAGTGCAATCTGATCCAAAAGATGCTAACACCGTTGAACTGGTGGTTTGGATCACATACAAGGGCGAAGAATTAAAAGAGTTTGACAAGGTAATTGCTCGCTTCACAGAGCAATACGAAAAAAAACATCAGAAAAAGATCAAAATTCTGCCTAAACAAGTACCTTATGATGATCTAGTCAATAACATTAAAATGGCATGCCTTAGCAAAAAGACTCCAGACATTGCACGTGTAGATGTTCAAAAAGTACTCGAACTTGCGTACCATAAAGTTGTCATCAAACTAGATCAATTGCCAAATTTTGATGCTGCTTCTATCCAGGACAAAGCCAAAGACTACATGCCTGGATCGTTTAAAGTCAACGTAGTAGAAACTCGCAATCGCGATGGCAGTCTGGAGACCCATCTCTACGGACTTCCAGAGCAAGCCTCATGCCTTGGCTTATTTTGGAATCGCAGGATGTTCAAGGCCGCGGCTGCAGAATTAACTGCTGCAGGGTTGGATCCTAACCGTGCTCCGCGCACCTGGGATGAATTTGTTGCCTACGGCAAAGTATTGACACGCGATGGCAAATACGGTTTTGGCATGAAAAACTCCCTTTGGTGGACATTTCCATTCTTTGGGCTATACAATGTGCAATTTGTCAAGACAGATGAACAAGGCAAAAAAGTTTGCATTCTAGGCGATGATCGCAGTTGCGCAGCACTTCAGCTTAAGGTTGATTTATATAGAAAGTACAAAGTCGAAGCTGGCGCATGGGTTTCAGGCGGACTTGACCCAGAAATGGGTTTTGTGAATGAGAAATATGCAATGGTTTTGATGGGCCCTTGGTTTGTGAAAACATGGGAAGAGAAAGGCCTGGATTTTGGCGTAGCCCTGATTCCATCTATTTCAGAGGAAGAAGGCAAGAGGCTAGGCTTTACCCCACCTAACTCAGCAACCAATGTTGGTGGAAATAGCATGGTCATTTTTGAAACCTGCAAGCATAAAGAAATTGCGTATGAATTTATCAATTACCTGGCTTCCTGGGAAAACCAAGTGGATTGGTGCAAAGCACTCAAACAAATCCCAGTGCATATCAAAGCAGCCGACATCATTTTAGGCAAAATTCCTGATCCACGGTTCCCCAATGAAACTTATGATGTGCCTGAGAAGAGCCGGGTTTTCATGGAACAAGTCCAATATTCAGTGCTACCCATGCAATTGCCCAGGTACGATTTTATCGAAGAAAATGCGCTCAACCCAGAAATGGAGCTGGCCCTGGACGGCAAAAAAAGCGTACCAGATGCCCTACGCGCTGCTGCCCAGAAAATCACAGACCATATTTTGTATTATGTCAATGAATGATCCTGGATAAAAAAGCTTCTACAAATGCTGACGGCTTTTGTTTGCCTTGGGTTTGAATTCTTTGGGGACAATAGCAAATTTGCCTCCTTTTTACCAATCTAACAAGTTTTTACTTTTTGGCTGCAGCCGTCAGCCATTTTTTTATGAAAAGGTTTTGGAGGTTTTTTATGAGACTACTTTGTTGTTCTTGCTTGATGTTTTGCCTATTGGCGTTACAAGCCGAGATGCCTGTAGATTGGCAAAAACAGGTGATCTATTTTGTCATCTTAGACCGATTTTACAATGGCGATCCATCCAATGACATCCAACTGAATCCAACAGATAACCCTGCCTATACATTCCACGGCGGCGATTTAGCCGGCTTGATCCAAAAATTGCCCTATCTCAAAGATTTAGGCATTACAACGATCTGGCTTTCCCCTATTTTTGACAATCGCGATACCTCATTTGAAGGCAAATATGCATATCATGGTTATTGGGTCAAAGACTTTAACGCAGTGGAAGAACACTTGGGGACCCTGAGCCTATTTCAAGAACTAGGCCAAAAAGCCAAAGCAAACGGCATCAATCTGGTTCTAGATATGGTGATCAACCATATGGATTATGACACTCCATTTTTGCAGCAACACCCTGAGTATTTCCATGATACACCCAGCATCGTCAATTGGGATGACCCAACCCAATTGCTCAACTACCGCTTGCATGGCCTGCCTGATCTGGCTCAGGAACGGCCAGAAGTTGCCCAATACCTCATGAATGTGTCCAAGTATTGGATTGAAGCAGGCTCACTCCAAGGCTTCCGTATGGACGCTGTGAAACATGTTCCAGAAACCTTCTGGTCCTGGTATAATCAAGAACTTCAAAAAGCGTATCCTAATTTTTTCCTTTTGGGTGAACACTTTGAGGGCGATCCAAAGCGATGCGCAGTTATTTGGCGCAATGGAAAATTTTCATCTTTGTTTGATTTTCCCTTGTACTATGTTTTACATCGTGTGATTGCAGAAGAGGGCACTGCTGAAGAATTGGGAACATTATTTGAAGAAGATAAAAGCTATGCAAATCCCAATTATTTAGCCACTTTTTTGGACAACCATGACCGAGATCGTTTTTTTACCACAGTCAAGGGCGATGTGGCAAAGTTTAAATTAGGACTTGCCATGCTATTTTCCGTGCGTGGCATCCCGACTTTGTACTATGGCACAGAGATTGCTATGTCAGGCCGTGATGAATCCCATTCTGGCTGCGGTCCTGAAAATCGCCAAGATATGCAATTTGATCCCAAATCCGAAGTTGCCCAAAATTGCCTTGCCTATACAAAAGCTTTGATCCAACTCCGTTGCAATTCCGAAGCCCTGACCCAAGGCGTGCAAATGCACTTATTCCAGCATCGTGCTGCTTATTCTTTCGCACGCATTAGCCCCAATGAAATTGCCCTTGTTGTCCTCAACAACCATCGAGAATCCCAGCGATTGGTCATTCCTTTGGCCTTCTTATCCAAACAAATTCCTGCAATCCAGGTCCAAGACCCACTGCACCAAGTCACAGGCCAAATCCAAAAAGGCTATCTGGTGTCCGAATTGCCAGCCAAAACCTGCGCTATCTTCCTCATCAAAGCCAGTGAAAAAGACCAATACAAGACGCTCATTGCGCAATATCAAATAGCCCGTCAAACTCCACAGCTCATCCCTGTGACCTTTGAAGTCGAAATTCCTCAGCTCAATGGCCAGGTAGCCTTGATTGGCGGCCATTCTATCATAGGCAATTGGAACCCTTCCCAAGCATACGGCCCTATGCAGCAAACCTGCAAAACTACATATTCCATCACAATCCCAATGCCTCAAGGCAGCATTATGCCATACAAATATATCCAAAATTTCCAAACACCAGGCAAGGATATTATCTGGGAATTAGGCATGACCAACCGATATGTCCAGGTCCCGTGGGAAGGCACCATCACCATTCATGAAGTCTGGAATAAGTATTGAAAATAAACTATTTAAGCTATTCTTTCTCGTAGAATGATCAGTCTCCATAGCCACGATGATCATTCTACGACATTCTGCAAAAGAAAGGAGTAAAAATGACGAATCCAAAGATCGAACTCCACAACCGTAAAGTGCAAGAAATTGCTCGACAAATGCAAGAAGATGCATCTGCTGGAGAAAAGACTCATATAGATAAAGGCGGCGTTTCTCATGTTGTCCCACTGCCCCGTGATCAGAGAAGAACAGGAAAGCCAATCCGCATCAAAAATCTCCAAGATATCTTGGAAATAGATGAGCAAAAACAAATTTGCTGTGCAGAGCCTGGAGTCAGCTTTGCTAGCGTTCTGAAAGCCACCTTGCCACTGGGGCTTATCCCTATCGTAGTGCCTGAGCTTGAGGGAATCACACTTGGCGGAGCTGTTGCTGGATGTTCGGTTGAATCCATGTCCTATCGGTATGGTGGGTTCCACGATTCTTGCCTGGAATACGAAATCTTATGCAGTGATGGCAAAGTCATCAATGTAGAAAAGGATTCTTTCCTTTTTGAAATGATCCATGGTTCTTATGGAACTTTGGGAATTCTTACAAAGCTGACTTTTCGCTTGATTCCAGCTCAGCCTTATGTGCATTTGCAATATCAAAAATTTTCCACTTTTCAAGAATTTCAAAACGCACTCTATGAACATTGCAGGGTTGGCGATTATCCATTCATAGATGCGATTGTTCACAGCCCCAAGGAATTCGTTTTATGCCTGGGGAATTTCACAGATGCTCCTCCGTATGTGAGCAACTATCGTTGGTTGAATATTTTTTACAAAAGTACACAGCAAAAAAACGAAGACTATCTTTCAACATACGACTATTGCTTCCGCTATGATACCGAATGCCATTGGCTTACCAAGACTGTTCCTTTCTTGGAAAACAAGCTTGTGCGCTTTTTGGTCGGAAAATTTGTTCTAGGATCCACTCAATTGATTGCTTGGTCCAAGAGACTTGAATTGCTGCTACGCCTTAAGAAAAGACCTGAAGTGGTCTGTGATGTCTTTATTCCAGCCAATCGCTTTGAGGCATTCTTCCAATGGTATGAAAAGGATTTCGATTTTTATCCGTTATGGGTGATTCCTTATGCTTTTCCCAAGATGTACCCCTGGATCAATGAAGAATATGCAAAAGGCATAGGCGGAAATCTGGTGATAGATTGTGCAATCTATGGCAAATACAATGGATTCAAAGAAGTAGATTATTCACAACTACTCGAAGAAAAGACCCTGGATCTAAACGGAATCAAAACCTTGATTTCTCGAAACCACTTCAGCAAAGAAAAATTTTGGAGCGTCTATGATCGTTCCAATTATGAAAAAGCCAAGACAATCCTTGATCCTAGAGGAATATTCCCAGATCTTTATGAAAAATTCCATAAAAAATAGTATCAGGAGTCTTTGTTATGTATGTTTGGAAAACCATCAAAGTCTTTTTAAGTTCCACATTTTTGGATTTGGAACTCGAGCGAGACCAACTTGCCAGCATCTTCAACCGTGTTAAGCAACAACTCATGTCCAGACAATTGTCCCTCATCCCTTATGATCTACGTTGGCGACAAAAACATAGCCAGGAGCCTTTGGTACAGTGGTGCTTGAACATGCTAAGGCAGTGCGAATATTTTATATGCATCTTAGGCTATCGCTATGGATGGCGGCCACCTGCATTGGAACATGGAGAACCCAATGCACAACAGCTTTCGATTACAGAAATGGAAATCCAGCAAGCATTGTCTAAAATACCCAAATCCCATCGTTTTTTCTGCATTGGCGATCCTGCCCAATATCCAGAATCTGAGGTCGCTAAAATCCCAGAGCAAGACCGCCATGACTTAGAAAAGCTTAAAAATCGCCTGATTCAGGCTGGTGAATCCGTGTTTGTCTTCCATCATAAAAAAGAGCTACTGCAAATTGTGGAAAAACAGTTTACCCAATTGCTAGACCAAGAATATCCACCTCAGACCCAGGTGGCTATGCTGACTTACGGAAATGCAGAAGCACTTGAAGGGATCATGGAAGAAAAACTTCGCATGTTCGTAGGTAGGACCAGGTATTTAGAAGATTTTCAGAAGTTTGCAGCACAGAATCAACATACCCATCTGATGGTGTATGCAAGAGCTGGTGTTGGAAAATCAGCTCTCTTAGCCAAATTTATCCAAGATTGGCGAAAAGCGCATCCAGATGTGCCGATTTTAGCCCATTTTATGGGAATGTCTTCCAGCAGCCGCCAATTGAAAGAAATGCTAACCTGGATTGCCCAGCAATTGCAGACTTATCATATCATGGCTGAGCCTATTTCCACTGATCCTTTGATCTTACGCCGCCAAATCTGCAATGCTTTGGAATCCACAAAACAAGCCATGATTTTAGCCATAGATGGCTTAGATGAAATCGAGGCTAATGGATATGATTTAGCCTGGCTGCCTCGGCAAGTGCCCAATCATGTCAAAATCATCATCAGCACACGGCCTGCTGAACCTTGGCTAACATTGCAGACTTATCCAAATCTCAGCCAAATCGAGCTATTGCCATTGCAGGATGCTGAAATCGCTGAATTGATCCAACAATATGCACGCGAACACGGCTTCCAATTAAGCCAACAAGACATCCATTTACTTCAAGCCAGAGCAGCAGGAAATCCTTTATACCTTAAGGTTGCACTTGAAGAAATCGGCAGCTCAGGCATTGCTGTTGGACAATTGGCAACAACGATTGAGAGCTTGCTGGAGCAGATCATCACAAGGCTTGGAGAACGCTATTCCACTGCTTTGGTATGGGATTATCTTGGGCTGCTTGCCGCAAGCCAACATGGCCTTGCTGACACAGAACTCCAAGAAATTCTAAGCAAATCCAGCACATCTGCTGGACTACAAGATGATATTTGGGTGGCTTTGACCTATTCTTTGGAAAGCTTTGTCATGGAGCGTGGTGGATTACGCGACTTTTTCCATGCTGAATTTGAACGCATGATCAAAGAACGCCTGGGCAGATCAGCGATCCGCCAATATCATCAACGTTTAGCCAACTACTTTAAAACAAAAGGATTGCAATATAGCCGTACCTTGCTGGAATTGTGTTTCCAGATGCAATGGGGTGAACAACACAAAGACTTAGCCGGCCTATTGACCAATTTGGAATTTTTGGAAACAAAATGCAAAGCTGGAATGGCTGATCATCTGCTCGAAGATTTCAATCGTGCGATCCAAGACCCAGTGGTGGCTATACCTCAAAATCTTGAACTAAAGCTTGGCAAAGATATTCTAGTAACACATCATACCCTTGCAATGCTCACAAAAGCCTTGCAATTGGACATTAGTTTTTTACGTCAACATCCCAAATTAGTGTTGCAAACTCTATGGAATCGCTGCTATTGGTACGATACACCCGAGGCGATTCCATACTATCCCAATGCCCCAAAGACGATGGTCAAACCACCCAATCTGTCCCGCCTCATGCAATATTGGCGAGAGCAAAACAAAGACAAAGTGCCGGGAATCCAAACACAGAGGCCATTACCACCCCATTTAAATTCCAGCATGAACAAACGCTTTTTAGGCCACACAAAAACAGTCACTGGCCTGGCATGGGATTGCGAAAATCGCAGAATTGCATCCTCAAGCGAAGATGGCACGATCCGGATTTGGGATAGTGACACCAGCTTATGCCTGATCGTGTGCACAGAGCATGAATCACAAGTGAATGCCGTTGTTTTCGCAAATCAAGGAAATCAAATTATTTCAGCAGGCCAAGACCACCTCATTGCCTTATGGGATGTTCACACAGGCAGGTACATAGATATGCTGGAAGGCCACCAAGGCGCAGTCACTGCCCTTGCTATTGCAGCAGATTCCCAATGTTTTGCATCGGCTAGTGAAGATGGGACTGTCCGGGTCTGGACAATCCAAGGCAATCAAACAAGCCTGGAATCTGTCCTTGACCACTCTCCCCAGAGTGTGCTGAAAGTCGCAATAAGTCCAGATTCAGCCTGGATTGCGACCATTGCCAGCGACCATACCATCCGAATTTGGAATCGTCAGACCAAGACCTATACCTTTGGTTTTTCGGGCCATGAACGGACGATTACTGGCTTAGCATGGAACCAAGACAACCTGCTGGCCACATCATCAAAAGATGGATCCGTACGAATCTGGGATACCCAAACCAAGACATGTGTCCAAAAGTTTACAATGGATGGAATTGGATTTTTGAGCGTTGGCTTTGTTCCAGGCCATCAATATGTTATGGCA